>NZ_JBFBIK010000009.1:0-112093 GCF_040685555.1 Sphaerisporangium sp. NPDC088356 | reverse complement strand
GGCCTCCCGGCCTCGGCCCGGCCTCCGGGACGACGCCTAGTCGGTGATGTAGACCTGGCTGAAGACCTCGGAGAGCTTCTTGACGTCTTCGGTGATGCCGACCTCGGGGGAAGCCGGGTTGAACATGGTGGTCAGGCGGCGCTGGAGCGGCTCCAGCTTGCCGAGCTGCTCCCACGCGGGCGTGGAGGCGAGGCCGGATCCCATCACGCGGTAGGTCGCGCCGGTGCCGTCCTGCCAGCGGGTCCAGAGGTTGACCGTCGCGGCGCCGTCCTTCAGCGGGGTGGTGATCCGCTCCTGCGCCGTCGTGGCCGCCTGCTCGGCGGTCAGCGGGGAGGCGTTCTTGCCCGCCAGCCCGGCGTCCTCGGCCGCGATCTGCGCGAGCGTGTCCCAGGCCAGGGTCTTGACCTTGCTCCACTGGTTGCGCTGCGCCTGCTGCGGCGTGATCTTCCAGGTGGAGTAGGCGGTCGAGAGCAGGCCGGCGTCGAGCGCGAGCTGGTCCACAGAACCGGAGGTCAGCAGCGGCTCGATGTGCTCCGGCGTGAGCAGGGGGTACTTCTTGGTCATCTCGGCCTTGCACAGGTCGCTGTTGCCGCAGCCGAACTCGGGGACCACCGTGTGGACGCCGAGCTTCTTGCCGGGAGCGACCTGGTGCAGCGCGGCGGCGGCGGCCGTGACGAACGACTGCATCTCCTCCGGCGTCTTCACCGCGCCGTTGTAGCCGAGCTGCGAGGTGAACCGGATGCCGACGACGCCCGGCTGCGCGGCGAGCGCGCCCACCTTCTTGACGGCGGCGGCGAAGGCGGCGGTGCCGGCCTTGTAGTCGTCGAGAAGCTCGCTGTCGATCCACACCCGCATGCCGCTCGCCGTGGCGGCGGCGATCGCCTGCCCGGCGGGGGTCTTCGCGGCGGCGGCGATCTCCTCGGGGGTCACCGAGCAGGTCTCGCCGGCGGTCTGGCAGGTGGGCGGCGTGTTGTCGTCCTGGTAGCCCTGGGGCGCGGGGTCTCCCCCGTCGTGGGCCTGGCCGTCGCCCTCGCCGTCCTGGCTGCAGGCCTCCACCGTGCAGTCGATCCAGCCGATCGGGTACTCGGTGGCTTCCTTGAGCTTGGCTCCGTCGTCCTTGGCCCAGAACCGCACGATGTCGAGCGCGTCCTGGGGGGTCGGTGCCATCCAGAAGCACTGCGGGTCGGACTGCGAGCCACCGTTGGTGACATTCTTGCAGTCGTCGGCGCCGTCCTCGGAGAACGCCGTGGCGGCCGGAATGCCCACCGCGAGCACGGTGAGTGCGGCGCTGAGGGCGAGGGCTCTCCTGATTCGCATCAAGCGTCTCCTTGGGCGGTGCGAAATCATCAGTGATCGTCCGTAAACGATCGAAACGACTGTATCGGGCGTATCTTTACTCGACCAGTGGCTCTACAGGATTCCTTGACGCGCAGGGACACCAATTGTCCGTCGCCACCTCGCATGATCTTCCCGGACACCGCCGGATGAACGAGAAATTCTTTCTTCCGTAGGGCCCGCGCAACCGGGCGTCAGGCGTGGAGTGAGGCGACCCGCGACCTCCCGCGCGCGGTGTCACCTCGCATAATCGGGAGATGCGCGATCACAAAGGGAGCCCGGAGTCGGCCCAGACCCTGGAGCGGGGACTCAGGCTGCTCCGGCTGCTCGCCGACGGCCACCGCGGGCGCACCCCCACGGAGCTGGCGCAGGAGCTGGAGCTGAGCCGCCCGATCGTCTACCGGCTGCTCACCACGCTGCAGAACGAGGGCTTCGCCCGGCGGGACGCCGAGGGGCGCGCCCATCTGGGCTTCGGCGTCCTGGCGCTGGCCAGAGCCGTGCAGCCCCTGCTGCGAGCCGCCGCGCTCCCGGCCCTGCGCCGCCTCGCCGAGGAGACCGGGGCCACGGCCCACCTGACGGCGGCCGAGGGCGACGAGGGGCTGGCCATCGCCGTGGTGGAGCCGACGTGGACGGACATGCACGTGGCCTACCGGGAGGGTTCGCGCCACCCGCTGTCGCGCGGGGCGGCGGGGCTGGCGATCCTGGCCCTGCGCGAGGGCCGCACGGACTACCTGGTCACCGAGGGACAGCTCCAGGAGGGCGCGCGCGGCATCGCGGCCCCGCTGCCCGGCCTGCCGTGGCTGGAGGCGTCCGTGGGGATAGTGACGTTCGGCGCCATCGACGCCGCCGAGCTCGGCCCACGCGTCTCGGCCGCGGCCGCCGAGCTCGGCCGGGCCCTGGAATGACCGGCGCCTGAGATCGCGGGCGTGCGATTGACATCGTTGCCGTGATGGCGGATCGTCGTACGTATAGAGGACAAGGATGTCCGATATGCGTACACAGGAGGGCCGATGCCGTACTACCGCACGGTCGGCGAGGTGCCGCGCAAACGGCATATCCAGTTCAAGAAGCCCGATGGCGGGCTGTACGCGGAGGAGTTGATGGGTGAGGAGGGTTTCTCCTCTGACTCCTCACTGCTGTACCACCGGCACCTGCCGACCGCGATCGTCAAGGCGGAGGCCGTCGCCGAGGGGGCGCGAGCCGCTCTCTCACCGAACCTCCCGCTGTCCCCGCGCCATTTCCGCACCCAGGATCTCCCCTCGGGAGGCGACCTGGTCACCGGCCGGCAGCCGCTGGCGGGCAACGCGGACGTCCGATTGTCGTACGCCTCCGCCGACCGGCCGAGCGAGCTCTACCGCGACTCCAAGGGCGACGAATGCGTCTACGTCGCGAGCGGCCGGGTGCGCTTCGAGTCCACATACGGGGTGATCGAGGCCGGGGAGGGCGACTATGTCGTGATCCCCACCGGCACGATCCACCGCTGGGTGCCGCTCGACGGCACCACGGTCAGGGCCCTTGCCATCGAGGCGTCCGGGCACATCCGGCCCCCCAAGCGCTACCTGTCGCAGTACGGCCAGTTCCTGGAGCACGCGCCCTACTCCGAGCGCGACCTGCGGGCGCCCGCCGAGCCGCTCATCGTGGAGGACTCCGAGACGCCCGTCCTGGTCAGGACCCGAGGCGGCCTGACCCGGCTGACCTACGCGCACCACCCGTTCGACGTGGTCGGGTGGGACGGCTACCTCTACCCCTACGCGTTCAACATCGCCGACTTCGAGCCGATCGTGAAGCGCACCCACGCGCCGCCGCCCGTCCACCAGACCTTCGAGGGGCCGGGCTTCGTCATCTGCTCGTTCTGCCCACGGCCGCTCGACTTCCATCCCGACGCCGTGCCGATCCCGTACAACCACCACAACGTCGACTCCGACGAGTTCATGTTCTACGCGGGCGGCGACTACACCGCGCGCAAGGGCTCGGGCATCGACGTCGGCTCCATCTCCCTGCATCCGGCCGGCTTCACCCACGGGCCGCAGCCGGGCGCGGTCGAGGCCGCCGTCGACGCCGTGCGGCGAGGCGTGACAGTCACCAGCGAGCTGGCCGTGATGGTCGACACGTTCCGGCCGCTCGATCTCGGCGACGCCGCGCTGTCCTGCGAGGACCCGGGGTACGCCTGGACGTGGGCCCGATGACCGACCCCGGCCCGAGCCCGCTGTTCGCGGCTCTCGTCGACGACGCGGGGCTGTTCCCGCCGGCGTTCCTGCCGATGTCGGACGCGGTCGCCCGGCACTACGCCGACGAGGACGCTGGAAGCCCTGTGCTGAGCCACCGGTTCCTCTGCCAGGCCAGCCGCCTGCACGAGCTGCGGGCGATGCTGACCCGTCCGATCAGGATCGGGCTGATCATCGACACGCACGACTTCCCCGGCGTCGACCATCTCGGCGATCTCACCGGCATCGACGTCGAGCTGATCGAGATGGCCCTGCCGGCGGGTTCGACCATCGAGGAGCTGGTCGACCGGGTCCGTCCGAGGAACTCGGCCGCGCGGCTGTTCGTCGAGGTCCCGCCCGCCGACCTTCACCAGGTGCCGGACGGGGTGGGGCTGAAGGTCCGCTGCGGAGGGCTCACACCCGAGCTCTTTCCCTCCACCCACGAGCTGGGCGTCTTCATCCGCAACTGCGTCGAGCGGAACACGCCGTTCAAGGCGACCGCCGGCCTGCACCACGCGGTCCGCCACCCCGATCCGGGCCTCGGCGTCTACCGGCACGGCTTCCTCAACATCCTGATGGCCGTGTGCGCGGCGGTCGAGGGCCGTGATCCCGCGCGGGTGCTGGAGCTCATGGACAAGCGCGAGCTGGTGGCGCTGGCGCGGGCCGTGCCGCATGAGACCGCGCGGCGGGCCAGGGAACTGCTGGTCTCTTACGGCTCCTGCAACACGTTCACGCCGATCGACGACCTGCGCAGGCTCGGCCTGGTCGGCAACCACCGCAGGCCCGCATCGGTGATCAAAGAGGAAGTCGTGACGACCAGCTGGGTACCCGGAGCCGACGCGTCCGCCTACACCGTGGCGAACCTGCCCTACGGCGTGTTCTCCCGCCCCGGGGAGCGTCCCCGCGCCTGCGCGCGCATCGGCGACCACGTCCTCGACCTCGCGGCCGTCCTGCACGACGAGGAGTTCGCCGCCGGAACCCTCAACGGCTTCATGGCACGGGGCCGCACGGCCTGGCGGGACACCAGGCGCCGCATCCAGCGCCTGCTCTCCGCGGAGGCCAAGGAGGCGTCGGCGAACCGCGCGGCCACCGAGCCCCACCTCATTCCCCTGCACCAGGTGCGGCTCCACATGCCGATCGAGATCGGCGACTACGTCGACTTCTACTGCTCGCTCGAGCACGCGACCAACCTCGGCCAGATGTTCCGGCCCGACGAGAACCCCCTCAAGCCCAACTGGCGCCACCTGCCGGTCGGGTACCACGGCCGGTCGGGCACCGTCGTCGTCTCCGGCACCCCGATCACCCGTCCCCGGGGCCAGCGCGCCCCCGTGCACGGCGACGTGCCGGTGTTCGGGCCGTCGGTGAAGCTCGACATCGAGGCCGAGCTGGGGTTCGTCGTCGGGACGCCGACCCGGTTCGGCGAGAGCGCCGGAGACCTCGCCGATCACGTCTTCGGGGTGACTGTGGTGAACGACTGGAGCGCCCGTGACATCCAGGCGTGGGAGTACGTGCCGCTCGGGCCGTTCCTCGGGAAGTCGTTCGCCACGTCGATCTCCGCGTGGATCACGCCGCTGGAGGCCCTCGAACACGCCCGCGTCCTCGGACGGGCACAGGATCCCGAGCCGCTGAGCTACCTGGCCAGGCGGGAGCCGTGGGGTCTCGACCTCACGCTCGACGTGGAGCTCAACGGCGAGCCGATCTCCAGCCCGCCGTACAAGGAGATGTACTGGACCCCCGACCAGATGCTCGCCCACATGACCGTCAACGGCGCGTGCCTGCGCACGGGCGACCTGTTCGCCAGCGGCACGGTCTCCGGGGCCGAGCCCGGACAGCGGGGATCACTGATCGAGATCAGCTGGAACGGCACCGAGACGATCAAGCTCTCCGACGGCCAGACGCGTGCCTTCCTCGAAGACGGCGACACGGTGAGGATCACCGCGACGGCCCCGGGCCCCGGCGGCACCTCGATCGCGCTGGGCGAGGTGACCGGCACGATCCTTCCCTCCCGAGACTGACCACCTCCAGGCCGCTCGGCAGGCGCGGAGCACCGCGTCCGCGCCTGCGATCGCTGGGGGTGCGGGCCGCCAAGCCGGTGCCGGGCGCCCGGCACTGGGTGGGCGACTCCCAGGTCGTCTACCCGCACGAGCTTGCCCTGCCGTACCCCAAAATTTAGGACTACGGTGGGAAACAAGGAACCACCGACGCCTAGAACGCGTTTCTCCTTATAGGGAGGGCCGGGGCAAATGGACTCGTGGATCTTCTGGTTGATACTGGCGGCGGTGCTCGGCGTGGCGGAGCTTTTCACGCTCACCGCGGCTCTTGGTCTGCTCGGTGCCGCCGCGCTTCTGACCGCGGCGGTCTCGACTATCGGCCTGCCGACGGGCATTCAGCTCGTGGTCTTCGTCCTCGCCTCCGTGTCCGGTCTCGCCGTCCTCCGGCCCATCGCCCAGCGACATATCGCCCTGCCTCCCGTGCAGCGGTTCGGCGTCGCGGCCCTGGTCGGAAAGTCCGCCTACGTCACCCGGGAGGTCACGGGCCTGAACGGCCGGGTACGCATCGGAGGAGAGGAGTGGTCGGCCCGCGCCTACGACGAGACCCTGGTGATCCCGGCGGGCGCGACTGTGGACGTCATTCAAATAGAGGGTGCGACCGCCCTCGTCTATCCCCGGGAGTGAGCATGGACGCCACTTTGATCGCCGGAATCCTGATCGCCCTGCTGGTGGTGTTCACCGTCCTGCGCTCGATCCGGATCGTCCCACAGGCGCGGGCGGGCAACGTCGAACGCCTCGGGCGCTACTCCCGCACGCTCGGACCCGGTCTGAACTTCCTGATCCCGTGGGTCGACCGCGTGAAGCCCCTCATCGACCTGCGCGAGCAGGTGGTGTCCTTCAAGCCCCAGCCGGTCATCACCGAGGACAACCTCGTCGTCGACATCGACACCGTGCTGTATTTCCAGGTCACCGACCCGCGCGCGGCGGCGTACGAGATCGCCAACTTCATCCAGGGCGTGGAGCAGCTCACGGTCACGACCCTGAGGAACGTCGTCGGCGGCATGGATCTGGAGAAGACCCTGACCTCCCGCGACACCATCAACAGCCAGCTGCGCGGGGTGCTCGACGAGGCCACCGGCAAGTGGGGCATCCGGGTCAACCGGGTAGAGATCAAGGCCATCGACCCGCCGAAGAGCATCAAGGAGGCGATGGAGAAGCAGATGCGCGCCGAGCGGGACAAGCGCGCCGCGATCCTCACCGCCGAGGGCTTCCGGCAGTCGCAGATCCTCACCGCCGAGGGCGAGAAGCAGAGCGCGATCCTCCGGGCCGAGGGTGACCGCACCGCCGCGATCCTGAAGGCCGAGGGCCAGTCGCAGGCCATCGACGAGGTGTTCCAGGCGGTCCACCGCAACGACCCCGACCCGCAGCTGCTCGCCTACCAGTACCTCCAGGTCCTCCCGCAGCTCGCGCAGGGCTCCGGCAACACCTTCTGGGTCATCCCCAGCGAGGTCACCTCCGCCCTGTCGGGGGTGTCCAAGGCGTTCACCGAGTCGCTGCCCAGGTCCCCGGCCACCCGCGAGGTCACGACGCAAAATACCTCGGCGAAGGACGAGGCGGCCATGGCCGCGAAGGCCGCCGAGGACGCGATCGCCGACGCCGAGGACTCCGGCCCGCGCCGGCTCGGCCCCGGCACCGCCGTCCCCGACCCACTGGCCGGGCTCGGAAACGCGCAGCTCCAGCCGGCCGAGGCGCTGAGGGAGCCCCGTCCCGAGGAGTCCTGAGCCCACGCCCGCCGCGGTGGAGGTCAGCCGCGGCCGGTGGTGAGCGTTCCGGCGAAGCGCTGTACGCGCGACAGCTCGTCCCGCACCGGGTCGAGCACCATCTCCCTGCCCACCGTGTCCACGCTCGCCCACAGCGCCCGCCGGGCCTTTCGCGCCCTGCGCCTCGCGCCCAGGGCCGCCGCGACCCGCGACAGCAGGGCGACGAGAAGCCCGGCGAGGGCTCCTCCCCCCAGCAGCGCTGTGGGCCACGGCACCTCGCCGAGCGTCGGCGTCGGCAGCTCGGGGAAGCGGAGGTATTGGAGGAGGAACAGCCCGGACAGCCACAGCAGCCCGGCCAGCATGGTGGCGAACAGCAGCCACTGGAGCAGTCCGACCATGCTCCACCAACGGGGCCGCCTGCCGCTGCCCACCGACGTCACCGACACCGCGCGGTCGAGGTTCTCGGCCAGGTCGTCCGCCCGCGACCGCGCCGCCCGCCGTACGGCCACCGCCCACGGCTCGGGCAGGCCGGCCGAGACGGCCGAGCCGACGTCCCTGATCGCGGTGTCCATCCGGGACCGCTGGACGGCTGACGCGGCCGGGATGGACGTACGCCCGCCGGCGCCGGGCGGGAGCGACGTGCCCTCTGCGCCGCGCCCGGCGATCGCCCCGTCGTCGGCGCGACGGGCCGCCGGCGGCACGCCGAGGTGCAGGCGGCGCAGCGGGTCGGGTCTGAAGCGCCGCAGCCATCGGGTCACCGGCCAGCCGGTGGCCGCGATCGACCGGTGCCTGTGGGCCTTGGCGACCGCCTCCACCACGAGGGGGACGCCCGCCGCCTCCGCGAGCGCGGCCGTCAGCGGCCTGGCCAGCTCGTCCGACAGCGCCTCCTCCGCGGCCTTGGCCCGCTTGGCCAGCTCCCCCGTGGACAGCGCCGCGTCGCTCCCGGGCGCCTCGTCGGCCGGGCCGCCCGACGAGGCGACCGCCAGCACGTCGGCGGCCGTGCCGGCGTCCGCCGCGAGCCGCGCGGCCCACGTGCGCCGGTCCGCGACGCGCTTGGCCAGCGTCGCGCGCAGGTCGGCGACGCCCACGTCCTTGGGCACGGAAGTCGCGACGATCGGCACGCCGGAGAGCCCGTCCTCGTCCAGCAGCCGCCGCAGGTCGCCCAGGCAGCGGTCGGCCGCCGCCGGGGTGAGCCGGTCGGTCTGGTTCAGCACGACCACCATGACGTCGCGATGCCTGCCGAGGGAACGCAGATAACGCTCGTGGACGGCCGCGTCGGCGTACTTCTGCGGGTCGAGCACCCACACCAGAAGGTCGACCACGGCGACCAGGCGGTCCACCTCAAGGCGGTGGGCCAGCTCGATGGAGTCGTGGTCCGGCAGGTCCAGCAGGATCAGCCCTGAGAGCGAGCCGTCGACGCCGTCGACGACGTGGCGGCGCGGGATCTCCAGCCAGTCGAGGAGCGGCCCCGCCCCCTCGGGATCCCACATCGCCGCCTGGGCCGTCGAGGTCGTCGGCCGGGTCACCCCGACCCCGGCGAGCGTGGTGCCCGACAGCGCGTTGAACAGCGACGACTTCCCGCTGCCCGTCGCACCCGCGAGCGCCACGACCGTGTGGTCGACCGAGAGGCTCCGCCGCGCCCCCGCGCGGGAGACCACGGCGCGGACCTCCGTGACGGCCTCCCCGTCGAGGCGCCCCTCGGCGAGGTCGGCCGCCTCGGCCAGCGCGGTGAGCCGGTCGTCCAGCGACACCGCGGCGGACCGCCGGAGCACCTTCACAGCCCGTCCACCCCGGCCTCCACGGTGGGGGCGTCGATCTCACCCCGGTGGTCCCGTACGGTGCGCGCCGCCTGCCTGAGAGAGGCGGACATGTCCTCGGGAGGTCCGACGCCTTCGAGCAGCGAGGTGAACCGGGACGCCTCCGCGTCGAGCACCTCACGCACCCGTTGCTGAAGATCCTCGCGGGCCGCCTGGGTGAGCGTCCGTACGGCCTGGTCGCCGAAGACGGCCTCCAGGAGCTTCTGGCTCAGCACGCTCGTGCCTCCCGCGATGCCGACCTCGATGCCGGTGAGCCCTCCGGTGGCGGAGAAGACCATGAGCATGAGCAGCAGGCCGGCCCCGTTCACGCTGAACGAGGCGAGCCTGGCGGTGGTGCGCTTCTCGGCCCCCTCCTTGGCGACGAGCTCAAGGACGTACCCCTGCCAGGCCCGGACGGCCGAGGAGGCGCGCTCGGGAAGGGTGGAGGACGCGCGGCCGAGCCGCCCCGCCGAGACCGCGCCCGCGCGCTCGACGACGTCACGGCCCGCCGGCATGCCGGACCAGGCCTCCAGCGTGCGCTCGGCCGCGGCGTCGGCGGCGGACCTGATCAGCGCCTCGACCCCGGTCTCCAGGGCCACCCTGAGCTGGGTGTCGGGAGCGGGCCGCCCGGTGAACGCCGAGACGATCCGCTCGCGCAGCCATCCGATGCGCGACTCCAGCGTGCGCATGAAGTCGCCGGTGCCGATGAAGTCCTGCCAGCGGGCCAGCACCTCGCCGCGCAGCAGCGAGCCGTCGCGTATCCCGTCGTCGAAGGTCGCCATGGCCGCCCCGTAGGCCGAATCGACCGAGACGCGCAGGTCGGCGAGCCCTGCCCGCTGCCGGTCCGCCTCGTCCGCGAGCGCCGGGACCCGGGTGGTGATGCTCTCCAGCGCTCCAGAGAGGGTCCTGCGCACGACCTCCGCCCGCGCCTGGGCGTCGGCCGCGATCGCGGCCAGCCAGTCGCGCACGCCGCGTACGGCCTCCTCGGGCAGACGGGCGTTCTCCTCGGGAAGCACCACCTCCGGCACGCTGAACAGGGGCGTGCCGGCGAGGCCGTTGGCGTCCAGCAGGCGGTGCAGGTGCGCGCTCACCGGTTCCAGCGCCTCCGGCGGCACCCGGTCGAGGATCACCGCCAAAGCCGTGCTGCGCTCGCGGGCGCTGCGCAGGAAGCCCCACGGGACCTCGTCGGCGTAGCGGGAGGCCGTGGTGACGAACAGCCAGAGGTCGGCCGCCGCGAGGAGCTGTGCCGCGATCTCGCGGTTGGCCGTGACGACCGAGTCGATGTCGGGGGCGTCCAGCAGGGCGAGCCCCGGGGGAAGGGTGGTGGCCGTGACGACCCGCAGGGTCCCCGGCTCGCCGCGACCCCGCCCGGTCGTCCTGGCCAGGCCGGGAAGGACCTCCTGCCGGGTGAACCACACCTCGTCGGCCGGGTTGGCGACCAGCGTGGGAGCGAGCGTCGTCGGGCGCAGCACTCCGGGCTCGGTGACGTCCGCGCTGGCCAGGGAGTTCACCAGCGTGGACTTGCCCGCGCCCGTCGAGCCTCCGACGACGGCCAGCAGTGGAGCGTCCATGGCCGCGACGCGCGGCAGGAGGTAGTCGTCGAGCTGCCCTCTGAGCTCCTTGAGGGCACGACGATGCGAAGCGACGTCACCGATCGCGAGGGGGAACAGATCGTGATCGAGCTGACGCCGCAGGGTTTCCAGGGCCACGAGCAGGCCATTGTTCCCCGCCATACGACCCGTCATGCCCCGAGAGAGCCGAGGTATCCGCAGCTTGTGGAAAAGCCCAGCCCGGAAGCCTGTTCCGAACGAGGCTCCCGCGCCTGGAGAGCCGGCTGTGACCTTTTATCCGGATTCGGGCCACCCAATGGGCTGGCTTTGGGTTCGGACCAGGCGGCGGGCTGGGGTTCAGGTTCGGAATGGGGTTCGGGTTCGGAATGGGGTCCGGGTTCGGGCTGGGGGCCGGGTTCGGGTTCGGACTAGGCGGTGGGCTGCGCGGAGGGTTGGTCTCCGGGCTGCCGCCCGGGACCGCCCGTGGGAAGGAGCGGGCGGCACTTCTCCAGTGCCTTGGCGATCGCGGGGTCGCTCGTCTTCAGCTGCCGCATTCCACCGTTCTGCGGGAGCTCGGCTCCGTTGTCCTTCATGCACGAGCGGAACGCCTGGAGCGCGGAGTCGTCCACCCCGCGCCTCTGGCCGCCGCGTCCCTGCCCGAAACCGCCCTGGGGCATCAGCGAGCGGCACGCCTCGAAGGCCTTCCGCATCTCAGGTGACATGGTGCCGAAGCCCCCCGGTCTCCCGCTCGGCCGAGCTGACGGGGAACCGCTCGGTCGAGCCGTGGGTGCCGCGCCAGGGCGGCCAGTGGGCATTTCCACACCGTTCTTGCGCATGCACTCGGCGAAAGCCGCACGCTGGTCACCGGACCCGCTGGGCGAAGCCTTGGCACCGGCCGTGGCGGTGGAATCTCCACCACACCCGGAGGTCAGCAGGACGGCGGCTACAGCGGCGGCGCCGAGAACACGGGGCAACGCAGTCACAGGGGAACTCCATCGGGAAACCGAGGGGCTTTGGCCTGACCATCACAGGCCACCAATCTCAGAACCGCATGAGACGAACCTGAAATTCACCTGTCAACCGGGCCGCACGGCCGGTGCCGGAACCGCACAGGTTCCCAGGCCCTCACGAGGCGCCTCCGTCGACGCTCGGGTACAGGCTGATCAGTTCATCCACGGATTGGCGGTCAGGCAGCGACGGGCTGGCTCCATGGACGGTGGTGGCCAGCGCTCCGGCCGCCATCCCTCGCCGGATCGCGGAGTCGATATCGAGACCGGAGGCCAGCGCGGCGCCGAACGAGCCGGTGAAGGCGTCGCCGGCAGCGGTGGTGTCAACCGGGCTGACCGGGTATGCGGGGAAGTAACGTGTCCGTTCAGCGGTGACCGACAGGACCCCCGAAGATCCGAGCGTGATGAGCGCATGCCGTACGCGGCGCTCGAGGAACCATGCCGCGGCCCGTTCCGCGGACTCGACGTCGACGACCTCCACACCGGTCAGGGCGGTCGCCTCGCTCTCGTTCGGCGTGACGACGTCGATGTGCCGCCACACGTCCTCAGGCAGCGACTGCGCCGGGGCCGGGTCGAGGACTGTCGTCAGCCCGGCCCGCGCCCCCGCCTCCGCGGCGTGGCGGGCGACGTCGGTACGGATCTCCAGTTGCAGGAGGAGTACGGCGACGCGGTCCCGAACGGCATCGATGCTGTCGTCGACCATCTCGACGCTCAGGTCCCAGTTGGCGAGAGGCGTGATGACGATGTCGTTCTCGCCTGAGGCATCGACCCGGATGTGCGCCACGCCGGTACGGTTGTCGACGGAGCGGATCTCGCTGAGGTTCACGCCATGAGACCGCAGGCCCGACAGCACGATGTCGCTGAACGGATCTTTGCCCACGCAGCCGGCCATCCAGGTCGGCGCCCCGGCGCGGGCGGCAGTGACCGCCTGGTTGGCGCCCTTCCCACCGAGGACGAGGGTGAAGTCCTCGCCGAGTACCGTCTCCCCACGGCGGGGGAGCCTGCGGCTGAAGGCTGTGACGTCCGCGGTGATGCTGCCTACGACGAGAACGCCATTCGGTTCCATTGCGGTTCTCCTGTTCCAGGCATTGGTGGTCCGGGGCCATGGCATCCCGCCGTGTCCCGGAGATGTGAGAGATCTGCCGGAGTCAGCTTCCGTTGCGGTCCCAGACGGTCGTGGTACCGGGACGGCGGTGCCGGGGCCGGCCGGCCGGTCGGCCACGAGCTAACGTCATCCAGGCTCGCTCGATCAGCTTGGTGTCCAGGAGGACAGACCGGGCTGCGTCGTCCGTATGCCGGCGCAGGAGCAGCCGTACGGTGAGCGCGCCCTGCTCGACCACCGGCGGGTCGATGACCGTCGGCGGCGACCGCGGCGGGCCCGCGCCGAAGTCGTCGAACCCGATGAGACCGACGTCGCCAGCATGCTGAAAGCGTTCCGAGAGCATGGTTGCAGCAGGCACCGGAGAAACGTCAACACCGGCATACCCGGATGTTTCCAAGTCGTTATCCGCCTCCTGGCCAGGGGTACCGCAGCTGTATCCGGTGATCCACGCGGCGACGGTAGGGTCTGCTGCGGGTTTCGTACGCGGTCACCGCGGAGTGGGAGGATCGGCATGGGAGGTGACACGCACCGGCCCTTGCCCGTCGAGGTCGTCACGATCAAGGACGTGGCGCGCGCCGCGGGCGTGTCCACGGCGACGGTTTCTCTGGTGCTGAACGGACGCGGCGCCATCGGCAAGGCGACGCGGGACCGGGTCAAGAGAGTGGCCGCCGAGCTCGCCTACCGGCCCAGTATCCGCGCACAGCGGCTCCGGACCGGCCGTTCGGGAAGTATCGCGGTGATCACCACCATTCCTGACACCGTCGTGGGCGGTTCTTCGAGGCTCGGGTACTTGCTCGACATCGCGATCGCCGTGGCCGGCTCGGCCCTCAAGCGCGGCTACAGCATGGTGCTGACCCCGCCCATGGCCGACGTCTCAGAGCTCGACGCACTGGACATCGACGGAGCGATCCTCCTGGACCCTGTCGAGAACGACCCGTTTGCCGCGCGCCTGGCGGGTCGCGGGGTGCGGATCGTCACCATCGGCGACGTCGAGGGGGTCCAGTCGGTCGGCACGGTGGACCGTGGGGTCGCCGGGGCGGATGTGCTCATCGAGCATCTCATCGCCCAGGGCTGCATCCATCTGCTGCTGATCTCCTCGATTGAGCGGACGGCTGTGGCAACCAGCGTGCGCGCCTATGCCGCCGCCCGGGAGGCGAGGGGGGACATGCGACTGACCACACTGGAGCTGCCTCTCCGTGACGCGGAGCAGGAGGCGTACCGGGTCGTGTCCGGAATGCTCGCGCGGGGCACGGACGTCGACGCGGTCTACGCGCCGATCGACTTGTTCGCGGTCGGCGCCGGAAGGGCCCTGTGTGAAGCCGGCCGACGCATCCCCGAGGACGTCCGCCTGGTCACCCATTACAACGGCCTGCGGGCACAGACCTTCGAACCGCCGATCACGGCGCTGGATCTGCATCTCGACCGGATGGCCGAGCTGGCTGTCATGCTGCTGCTGGACAGTCTCGAAGGCCGGGCCGACCGCACGGTCCTGCCCGCGCCGCGACCCGACGTGATCGTCCGGGGATCCACACGCACCGTAGTCGGCTGAGCACCCCTCGATCGTTTACGCGTCCGCAATACTCGCCCCCTTGCCGTCCACCCGGTGCTCTCGTTAGCTTTCACTAAATCGATTAACTACAGCTAGTCGCTTTCTGCATCCGGCAGTGGCGGCGGGCGCGACGGAGGCGAAGCATGCTCCTTGTCGACACCGATCCGGGCCTCGACGACGCCCACGCGCTGGCGATGGCCTGCGCGCGGCAGACCGTCGTCGGTGTCACCACCGTCGCGGGCAATGTCGATCTGCCGATCGCCACCGAGAACGCCTGCCGCCTGCTCGGTGTGCTCGCCCCGGAGGTCCCGGTCTTCCGTGGCGCTGCGGCACCTCTGGGCGGTGAAAGGTTGCGCGCGACTCACATCCACGGGGAGGACGGTCTGCTCGGCGCCACGATCCCGGACGGCGCCCAGGTGAGTCCCGCGGACGAGCCGGCGGCGGTCGCGATCGCCCGTCTGGCCAGGGAACACCGGGGAAAGCTGACCGTGGTCGCGCTCGGGCCGCTCACCAACATCGCTTTGGCATTGCGCCTGGATCCGGACCTGGCCGGCAACCTCGCCTCGATCGTCGTCATGGGCGGCGCCATACGGGCCGAGGGCAACGCGAGCCCCGTCGGGGAATTCAATGTCACGGCGGATCCCGTGGCCGCCGATATCGTCCTGGGCGAGATGGCGGCCGTCACCCTCGTCGCCTGGGAGACCACCCGTACGGCGCCGTTCACACCGGAGGAGTGGGCGGTGATGGCGAAGTCCGGCACACCCGGTGCACGCGTGCTCGCCGCCTTGGACGACGCCCGCGTACGAGCGCGACCGGACAGCGTCGAACGACCACGTTCTACGGCCGATCCCATCGCGATGGCCGTCGCGCTGGACCCCGCCTGCGTGCGGCGATCCGCGCGGCACGCGGTACTGGTCGGCACCGCCCCCGGACTCGCCGCCGGTCTCACCGCGGTCGACTGGACCGGCTCCCGCCCCGACCGGCCAGACGTGCACATCCCGCTCGAGCTCGACCGCGACCGCGTCCACGAGTTGCTCACCCTCTAGGCCCCTCCACCTTCACCAGGAGACCCGCATGACCTCCATTCCGCATTCTCAGTTCGATCGGCGTCGCTTCCTCGGTCTCGTGGGCGCGGTGGGGATGACCGCCCCCTTGCTCGCCGCCTGCGGCGGTGGCTCCGGCTCCGGAACCTCGCCCACGTCCACGGGGCCGTCCTCCTTCGCCCCACCGCGCCAGACCGTGCGGGGCAATCTGCAGCTCGGGTGGTTCCCCAACGTGGAAAGTGCGCCTTTCGTCGTCGCGAAGCAGCGGGGCTACTACTCCGCCGGCCATGTCGACCTGACGCTCCAGCCCGGTGGGCCCACCGTGACGATCGCGCCGCTGATCGTCGCCGGCAACGCTCTGACCGGGGTGCTGGCCATCGAGCGGCTTGCCGACGCGGTGTTGCAAGGTGCCAAACTCAAGGCCGTCGGCGCGGTCTACCAGACGTCGTCCTCGTGCATACTCTCCCTCGCCAAAGCGCCGATTCAGGAGCCGAAAGATCTTGAGGGCAAGCGGTTCGGAATCTCCGCCGCGGACGCCCAGACGTATGGTGCGTTCTTCAAGATGAGCGGCGTCGACCCATCCAAGGTGACCATGGTGCAGGTCGGCGCCGACCCCGCCTCACTCGTCTCCGGCGAGGTGGACGCGATGAGCGCCGTGATCCCCAACCAGCCGGTCGCCCTCGCACAGAAGGGAATCAAAACGCACGAGCTCCACCTTGCCGACTTCGGCTACCACCGGTGGAGCAGTCTGCTCGTCGTCGCCGCGGACGCGCTCGCCGACCCGGTCAAACGGTCCGCGATCGGAGTGATCCTCCAGGGAAGCCAGCGCGCGCTCACCGAGCAGATGGCCGATCCTGACGCCGCAGCGAAGATCGTCTTTGACCTCTACGGGCAGAACCAAGGACTCGACCTGAGCAGCCAGCAGGCGGCGATCCGACGATGGAACGAGATCGCCTCCACCCCTGAACAGCACGGCCACCTGCGTGTGACGCCCCAGGGCGTGCAGCAGACGCAGGAGTTCCTGTCCGCGATCGGCGTGAAGATCGACGCCTCGAGCCTGTTCGACACCTCCCTCGGAGACGAGGTGTTCCATGCCTGAGACACCGGAAGCCGCACCGGGTCTCGAAGCAGACGGGGTCAACCGGACCTTCCGCATGGGCAACGAGCCCGTACACGCGCTGCACCAGGTGCGCTTCTCCAGCGAGGCCGGATCGTTCACCACCCTGATCGGTCCCTCGGGCTGCGGAAAATCGACGCTGCTGCGCATGTTCGCGGGACTGGACCTGCCCACCGACGGCACGGTCCGCGTTCATGGCGAAGCACCGGAAGTCGCCAAGGCCGGCCACCGCCTCGGCGTGGCCTTCCAGGATTCGGCGCTGCTGCCCTGGCGCACCGTGACCGCCAACATCGCGCTTCCCCTGCAGGTGGCAGGCCGACGGGTGGACAAGAAGGCGATCAGCGACCTGGTGTCGCTCACCGGGCTGGGCGGCTTCGAGCAGGCCCGGCCGGCGCAGCTGTCCGGCGGCATGCGCCAACGCGTCGCGATCGCCAGGGCCCTCGTGCTCGAGCCCGAGGTGCTCTTGCTCGACGAGCCTTTCGGGGCGCTGGACGACATGACCCGGCGGCACATGAACATCGAGCTGCAGCGAATCTGGACGGAGCGCCGCACCACCACCCTGCTCGTCACGCATTCCCTTGACGAGGCCGTGTTCCTGTCCGACCGCGTCATCGTGCTGGCGGCCCGGCCCGGTCGCGTCGTCGCCGACCGCAGGATCGACCTGCCGCGACCGCGCACGGTCGAGATGATGCGCTCGCCCGAGTTCCACGAGGAACTCGGCGGGCTCTCCGAGCTGCTGTTCACCGCACGGAATTCATTCGCCGAGGAGGCGGCGTCGTGACGGCGGCCCCGCGTACGCAGGCAGGGCACACCGCCCCCGTACGTCCCTCCGCTCGGGCCTACACCGCGAAACTGGCGCCCGTGGGCTCGGTCGTCGGCGTGCTGGTCGCCTGGACACTGCTGGCCGCCGCGCTCGCCGGTCGCGAACTCGTTCCGTACCCGTGGCAGGTCCTGGCGCAGATGGCGAAGGATTTTCCCCTGCTCGCCGGCGGCAATACGGCTTCGACGGTGTCCATCGCGGCCCGCGGGTTCCTGGTCGGCGCGGTGGCGATGATCCCTCTGGCCGTCATCGCCGTCCTCGCGCCGGTGACGGAAGCGCTGATCGTCCAGATCGCACTCGTCATCCACTCCGTGCCCTTCACTGCGATCGCGCCGATCCTGGTCATCGTGCTGCCCGGCGACGGCCCGAAGATCGCCATCGCGGCCCTGCAGGTGTACTTCCCACTGCTCATGTCCGCCCTGCTCGGGCTGCGCGCAGCCGACCCGCTGATGGCCGACGTCGTCGACGCCAGCGGTGGGTCGCGCTGGAGCCTCATGCGACGGGTCCGGTTGCCCGCGGCGCTGCCGGCCCTGTTCGCCGGTTTGCAGATCGCCGTGCCCGGAGCGCTACTCGGCGCGCTGATCGCGGAGTTCTTCGGCACCAACTCCGGGCTCGGGGCCCTCCTCGTGCAGTCCCAGAGCGCACTGAACACCGAACGCGCATGGGCGGTGGCCCTCTACATCAGCGCTTTGGCCGCACTCGGCTACGGCATCGTCGCGCTCACCGCGCGGCGGCTCATGCCCTGGCAGTCCAAAGACGCCTCCGTCAGCGTGGCGCTGGGCGGCGTCGAGCCCAGCGGGGGGCCGTGGTCGAAGGTCATGGGAACTCTGCTGTCAGTGGCGTTGCTGCTCGCCGGCTGGCAGTCGCTGCTTTCGGCGCTCCGGCTTGACGCCTTCTTCGTGAAGGGCCCGGCGGACGTGCTGCGCTTCCTCATCGACAACCCCTCCGCCACGGAGGGCGCGATGCCGTCACTGACCGGAAACGTCGGCGGAGGTGGCTTCTGGGCCGAGTTCTGGCCCGGGCTCGGTCAGACCGTCGTGGACGCGGGAGCCGGCTTCCTCGCCGGCACCGTGGGCGCCGTGGCCGTGGCGGTGCTGCTGTCCGCCGCACCAGGCCTGGAACGAGTGCTCATGCCGCTGGCCATCGCCCTGAAATCCGTTCCGCTCGTGGCCATGACCCCGCTGCTCGTGCTTGTTCTGGGACGTAACCTCGTGGCCGTGACGGTGATGGTCGCGATCATCACCTTCTTCCCCACTCTGGTGAATGTCCTGGTCGCGCTGAAGGGCGCCCCGGTAGGCGCGTGCGATGTCGTCCGCGCGGCCGGCGGTACCGCGGTGCAGGTGGGCCGGTACATCCGGCTGGTGTACGCGGTGCCGGCGCTGCTGGCCTCGGCGCGGATCGCGGTCCCCGCCGCGGTCTCGGGAGCGACGCTCGCCGAATGGCTGGCGACGGACCAGGGGCTTGGGCATGTCCTGACCGACGCCGCGCAGGGCTCCGACTTCGACACCCTATGGTCGGCGGGCTTCCTGCTCGTGATCGTGGTGCTCGCCCTCTATGCCCTGGTCGCTCTGGTCGACCGCCGGGTGAGCGCGCGTCTCGGTATCGCGGCCAGATGACCATGACCACACCCACGACCACGAAAGGAACCCGAGTGACCAAGGCGATGGCGAACCCGCAGGAGGCCGACCTGCTTGTCCTGGGCGCCACGGTGATCTGCATGGACGACGAGGACACCATCCTTTCCGATGGAGGAATCGCCGTGCGCGACGGAACGATCGCCGCCATCGGCCCGTCAGCGACCATCCGGGAGGAATGGCGGTCGAAGGAACGGATCGACGCTGCCGGATCGGTGGCGGCACCGGGCCTTGTCGACACGCACATGCACGTCGGGCAGACGATGATGCGGGGCGCACTCCAGACCCTGGCCCGGACGAAGCAGTTGCGCGTACCGTTCTGGCGCGAGTACTACGTGCCGTTCGAAGCGATGCTGAGCCCCGAGGATATGTACCTTTCCGGGCAGCTCGCGTTCAGCTCGATGCTGCTGTCCGGGACCACCACGTTCTTCGAGGCGGGCGGCGTCCATCCGGACCACATGGCCCAGGCGGCGGTCGACACCGGGATCCGCGGACAGGTCTCCCGCAACACGATGGATGTCGGCTCACGCATTCCCGAATCGATGCGCACGTCCACCGACGTCGCGGTGAAGGAGAACATCGAGCTGGTGGAACGCTGGCCCCGGGGCTCGCGGGTCAGCGCCGCCATGTCGTTGCGGCAGATCATCACCTCCACTCCGGAGCTTGTCGTCCAGATCGTGGGCGCCGCGGCCGAACGGGAGGTCAAGGTGCACACGCATCTCGTGGAGGGGACCTACGAGATCGACTGGTGTCTCGAGCAGCACGGCAAGCGGCCGGTCGACTACCTTGTGGACCTCGGTGTGTTCACACCCACATTGCACGCCGCGCATTCGGTGCTCGCCGACGCCGAGGACGTGGCGCGCTACGCCCGCCACCAGGTTTCGGCCTGCCATTGCGCGTTCGGGAACTACTCCATCGGCCACGCACCGGCGCTGCACATGTGGCGAGCCGGTGTTCCCATCGGCCTGGGCACCGACGGGGTGAACTCCCACGGAACGCTTGATCTGTTCCGGGTGGCCCTCGCGACCAGGATCGGGCAGCAGGCCGTGTACGGCACGCCGGTACACAACCGGATGGCCGTCGGTGCTCAGGAACCGCTGCGGATGGCCACCCGTGGAGGCGCGCGAGCGATGGGCCTGGACCGCGAGATCGGCAGCCTCGAAGTGGGCAAGCGGGCGGACATCATCCTGCTCGGCACGGACGGCCCCGATGCGGCGGGCTACGCCTCCGATGACGCGTTCTTCTTCCAGGGCGCCTCGGGCAGGGATGTGCATACCGTGGTCGTCGACGGCGCCGTGGTGGTGAAGGACCGCGAGATCCTCACGGTGGATGTCGCCGAGGTGCGGGCGAAGGCCAAGGAACGGCAGCGGGTGCTTGTCCAGCGACTGGAGGCATGATGACCATGGATCCCGCCTTTGCGCCCCGCTGCGTGGTCTATCTCGCCGGCCCCGATGTGTTCTTCCCCGACGCCGGCGAGCGGGCGGAGAAAGCCCGAAACGTTGCCCGGCGCCTCGGTATTCAGGTACTGGCCCCGGTCGATGGCGGCGCTTCGCCACCCATCGAGGACGAGCCCGCGGCGCGCCGGATCTTCATGAACAACGTGGCCCTGATCGATCGGGCCGATGCGGTCGTCGCGAACATCACGCCGTTTCGAGGACCGTCCGCCGACGTCGGCACCGTGTGGGAAATAGGCTACGCGTGCGGCCGCGGCATGCCGGTCTTCGCCTACAGCAGCGACCTGTCCGAGTATCGCCAGCGGGTGGAACCCGACGGGCTGCGCATCGAGAATTTCGGTGGAGTGGACAACCTGATGATCACCCAGAGCATCGCGGCCCTGCGCCCATCCCTCGAAGACGCGCTCTCGGCGGTCGCACGACACTACGCGTCAGCCCCGCCCCACGGCGCGCATCGCTGAACGCCTGCCAGGAGCCGGGCCGTCCGCGAATGACCACCTCACGGCGGCGGTGCTCGTCGGTAAGTGGCCCACCCCGACGTCCTCAGGATTCCGGGGTCTTCGCCTTCGCCGCCGCCTGGCGCAGGGCGTCGGCCATCGCCTCGACCCCGTCCGGGTCGAAGATGATCAGGAGCCTGCGGTCCTGGCCGGTTTCCCGGTCGATCCCGGTGATGTCCTGCACGACCATGCGCGCGCTGATCGTCCCCTCTTCGGTCGACATGTCCATCGTGGCGACACCGGTCACCACCTCACGAGAAAGAATCTGCGCAAACTCAACGGCCATGTCTCCGACGCTATGTTGCCCGCCAAGCCTCCCACCACCCACGCCGGGTAATGCTGCGTCCAGCAAACACCGGTCATCGACCTGTGGTGTAGTCCGCGACGTCCTCGGCCTTCGCCAGGACCCAGGTGATCCGGGCGTCACCGCGGGCGTGCTGCCCGACGGTAGAGTCCCCGGCCCGGATGACGACGCCGGGGGCGCCGAGAATGTGCCCCGCGGGAAAGAGTTCCACCACGAGGACACCTATAGCCGTCGAGACTCCCTGTGTCATCCTTCGATGGCCGGGAGGAAGATCCGGAAGGTGGCGCCCCTACCCGGGGGGCTTTCCAGGGTGATGGCGCCGCCGTGGGCCTCGGTGAGGGCGGCGGCTATGGAGAGGCCGAGGCCGGTGCCGCCGGATTCGCCGCGGGTTCGGGCCGGGTCGGCACGGTAGAAGCGTTCGAAGACGCGGTCGGCGGCGTCGGGGGGCAGGCCGGGGCCCTCGTCCGCCACTTCGATCACGACCTGGCCGTCCACGGTCCCCACGCCCACGCGGAACGGGGTCCCGGGCGGGGTGTGGCGCAGGACGTTGCCGACCAGGTTGGCGATCACCTGGTGGAGGCGGGTCTCGTCGCCGGTCACCATGACGGGCCCGTCGCCGGAGTCGAGGCGTACCAGGTCGATCTCACGCTCGGGGGCGAGGGTCTGGGCGTCCAGGACGGCTCCCGCGGCAAGGCTGAGGACGTCGACGGGGTGGCGGTCCAGGGGACGTTGCTGGTCGAGGCGGGCGAGGAGGAGCAGGTCGTCCACGAGGAGGCCCATGCGGGCGGCCTCGTCCTCGATCCTGTGGAGGAGGCGTGCGGCCTCGGCGAGGTCGGGGGTCTTCTCGTGGCGGTACAGCTCGGCGAAGCCGCGGATCAAGGTCAGGGGGGTGCGCAGCTCGTGGGAGGCGTCGGCGATGAAGCGGCGCATGCGCTCCTCGGACCGGCGGGCCGCGGAGGCGGACTCGCGGGCCGCCTTGGCCGACTCGCGCGCCGCGATCTCGGACGCCTCGCGGGCGCGGAAGGCCGTCTCGATCTGGGCGAGCATGCCGTTGATGGCCCTGCCGAGCCGTCCCATCTCGGTCCGGCGGTGGCGCAGGGGGACGCGGCGGGACAGGTCGCCTCCGGCGATGGCGCCCGCCGTGCGTTCGATCTCGGCGAGGGGACGCAGGCTGCGGCGCACGAGCCAGTGGCAGGCGAAGCCGAGCAGGACCAGCACGCCGCCACCCACGGTCGCCACGATCACCGCGAGCCGGGTGACGGTGGCGTCGATGTCGTCCATCCGGACCGCGATCACGCGGATGTGCGTGCCGTCGGCCACGGCGATCACCCGCCAGCTCATGCCGGAGTCCGACCCCACGGTGAACGGGTGGGGCGTCGCGGCCCTTAACTTGGCCAGCGTGAGGTGGGGGAGCTTGGGCGGGTCGGTGTCCGGGTTCTCCTGAAGCGTGCGCTCTATGGCACCGTCGGATCCCAGCATGGCCATGTAGAACAGGCCGATCTGCCTTGGCGGCCGGGACATGTCCAGCGACTGCAGCGCAGGCGGGATGTAGCTGTCGCGCCGCGGGTGGCTCGCCAGTTCCAGCTGCCTGTCGACCCGGTCCACGAGGTAGCCGCGGAGCAGTTGAACGGCGAAACCACCGGTCAGGGCGATCGCGAGCGTGACCAGCAGGAGCGTTCCGACGACCAGGCGCAGCCACAGCGGCGACCGGGCCAGGCGCCGCTTCAGCTCCCGGGCGGGCATCGATCTCATCACCGGCTCATCGCCGGTTCGCCGACCGGATCAATGCCGTGGTGCGCGTAGTACGTAGCCCACCCCCCGGAGCGTGTGGATGAGCCGGGGTTCCACGGTGTCGACCTTGCGCCGCAGGTACGAGACGTACGACTCCACCACGTTCCTGTCGCCGCCGAAGTCGTAGTTCCAGACGTGGTCGAGGATCTGCGCCTTCGACAGCACGCGGCCGGTGTTGACCATGAAGTAGTGCAGCAGCTTGTACTCGGTGGGCGACAGCTTCACCCGCTTGCCGGCACGCCAGACCTGGTGGCCCTCCTCGTCCAGCTCCAGGTCCGCCACCTGGAGTCGCGAGGGCAGGTTGAGGTCCGCCCGGGTACGGCGCAGCACGGCCCGGATCCTGGCGAGCACCTCCTCCAGGCTGAACGGCTTGGTCACGTAGTCGTCGCCGAGGCCGAGCCCGGTGAGCTTGTGCTCGGTCTCGTCGCGGGCCGTGAGGAACAGCACCGGGGTACGCCTCCCGGTCGAGCGGAGCCGGTTCGCCACCGCGAAGCCGTCCATGTCGGGCAGCATCACGTCGAGCACGACCAGGTCGGGCCGTACCCGCTCGGCCAGCTGCACCGCCTCGCGCCCGTCCGCCGCCGTCAGGACGTCGAACCCGGCGTACCTGAGCGTGGCCGACAGCAACTCGCGGATGTTCGGCTCGTCGTCGACCACCAGCAGTTTCGCCTCACCCTGCATGATTTGTCTCCGTTCGCCGTACCGCCTTCGCTTCCCCCCGCACCGGTCGTCTCCCCCACATCAGCCACCGCCCCGGTTGCCGCCGAACCCGCCGGTGGCACCGCCCTGGCTCACCGAGGTGGCGCTGACGCTGCCGTCACTGCCCCGCTCACCTTGGACGCTCGCCATGCCGCCGGGCTTGAGGTCCTTGACCTTTCCTTCCTTGCTGACCTGGATCTTGGTGTTGCCCGAGGTCCTCACGATGACGACCCCGCCGCCCGTCGTCTCCAGGTAGATCTTGTCGCCGTCCACGAGCTTGATCGTGCCGACGGTCACGTTGCCGAACGCGCCCTGTCCCTGACCCTGCCCTCGGCCCTGACCGCCCTGGCCTGCCTGCCCGAGACCCTGGCCGCCGCCGAGGTAGCCACCGGCCCTGCCCGCGCCGCCGGCCCGCTGCTGCCCGCCGTTGCCGCCGAGAAGCGCCTGAACGGCCGCCTGCCGGTTGCCCGTGGCGGATGACCCCCACGCCTTCTGCGCCTGGATCCCCGCGAGCATGCCCGCCACGAGCACCACCCCCGCGCCGAGAACCAGGGTGAGGGTGGACATCCGGCGCCCTTCGGGCCGCACGGCGAGCTCGGCGTCGAGGTCGCCCTCGAACGGCGAGGTCTCCAGCAGCTCTCGCGCCGTCGCGGGCTCGTCCGCCGCGTACGACTTGCGCCTGCTCGTACTCATGATCTCTCCTTGGTGCGGTGGCCGTACGTCACTCGTGCCGCAGTGCCTCGATGGGGCGCAGCTTCGCGGCCCGGTTCGCCGGATAGCTGCCGAAGAACAGCCCGATCGCGACCGAGACGCCGAGGGCGAGCACGATCGAGGTGGGCACGATGACCGGCTGGACACCGGCGATCGTGAACCTGCTGCCGATCACTCCGATGGCCACGCCCAGCAGGCCGCCGACGAGGCTGAGCATCGTGGCCTCCGCGAGGAACTGGCCGAGGATGGCACCCCGGGGTGCTCCGATGGCCTTGCGGATACCGATCTCCCGCGTCCGCTCGGTGACGGTCACGAGCATGATGTTGGTGATGCCGATGCCGCCGACGAGCAGGCTGATCGCGGCGACGGCGCCGAGCAGCACCGTGAAGGTGCCGGTCGCCGCGCTGACCGTCTCCTGGAGGGCGGCCTGGTTGAGAATGCGGTAGTCGGCCGTGGCGGTGCCGGTGATGCCGTGGCGCTGGTCGAGGATCTCGGTGATCTCCGACTGGGCCGCGTCCACCGCCGTCGCGCTCTTGGCCTGCACCACGATCTGCCCGAGCGACCCGAACCCGGTCAGGCTCTGCTGCACGGCGGGCAGGGGCGCGATCGCGACGTCGTCGGCGTCCTGGAAGCCGGACGAGCCCGCCTCCTTCAGCACGCCCACCACGGTGAACGGCACGCCCGTGATGTTGATCTGCTTGCCGACCGGGTCGACGGTCCCGAACAGGTCCTCGGCCACGGTCTGGCCGATCACGATGATCTTCCTGGCGGCCAGCACGTCGTCATTGACGAAGTACGAGCCCTTGGCCACCGGCTTGTTCGACGCCTCGAAATAGCTCGGGTAGGTGCCCACGAGCTGCGAGATGGCATGGCTCGCCCCCTCGTACGTGGCCGTCTGCGAGGACGCGGTGACCACCGGGGACACGCTCTTCACCGAGGGCGCGCCGGCCGCGTCGGCCATGGCCCTGGCGTCGTCGAGGGTCAGCTCCTTGGCCTGGGTACGCGGGCCGGTGCCGCCCTGCTGCCGGGCCGCTCCACCGCCGCCCCCGCCGAACCCTCCTCCGCCGCCGGCCCGCCCGCCACCGCCGCTGAACGACTGCATCACGGTCAGCGTGTTGGATCCGAGGCGCTGGATGTTCTGCTGGATCGACTGCGAGGTGCCCTCACCCACCGCGACCAGCAGGATCACCGCCGCCACGCCGATCAGGATGCCCAGCGTGGTGAGGGCGCTGCGCATCTTGTTGGCCGTCAGGCCGCGTACGGCGAAGCGCAGGACCTCCAAGGCGTTCATCGATCGCTCACCGCTCCTCGCCGGAGGCGTTCCGAGCCCGGCTGTTGATGGGGCCAGCAGTTCATGGGGTCACGCTCGGCAGCCTCGGCGGGTGGCCGTCCACGGGGGCCTGGCGGCGGTCCTCGACGATCAGGCCGTCGACCAGGCGGACGACCCGCTTCGCGTGGCTCGCGACGTCGTCCTCGTGGGTGATCAGGACGATCGTCCGCCCGGCGGCGTTGAGCCGGTCCAGGATCCGCAGCACGTCGGCGGTGGACTTGGTGTCGAGGTTTCCCGTCGGCTCATCGGCCAGAAGCAGCGACGGCGCGGTGACCAGCGCTCTGGCGACGGCGACACGCTGCTGCTGGCCGCCCGAGAGCTCGTTCGGGTCGTGATGGGTCCGGTCGGCGAGCCCCACCTGGTCCAAGGCCGCGAGCGCCCGCCCGCGCCGCGCACCCGCGCCCACCCCTCCGTACGCGAGGGGCAGCTCCACGTTGGCCAGGGCGCTCATGCGCGGGATCAGGTTGAACGACTGGAACACGAAGCCGATCTTCCTGTTGCGCAGCAGGGCCAGTTGCCGGTCGTCCAGCGATCCCACGTCGGTGCCGTCCACCAGGTAGCTGCCGGTGCTCGGCACGTCCAGGCATCCGAGGATGTTCATCAGCGTCGACTTGCCGGAGCCGGAGGCGCCCATGATCGCCAGGTAGTCGCCCCGATCGACCGTGAGCGACACCCCGCGCAACGCGTGCACCGTGGCGTCCCCGGTGCCGTAGGTCTTGCTGACCTCGCGCACGTCCAGGACGGGGGCCGTACGACTCGCCGCGAGCCACGCGCCGCCTTCCGTGCGGTCTCCGCGGTCCCAGGGGGTCACCGTCCGCCCCCGCCACCGCCGCCGAAGCGGATGCCGCCGCCACCGCCGGGGAAGCCGCCGCCGGGGAAGCCTCCCTGCGGGTTGCCGCCCGTGCCCGCCGTGGCGCGCACCACCTGGTCGCCCTCGTTGAGCCCCGACTTGATCTCGGTGGTCGAGTCGCCCTTGACGCCGATCTCGACCCGCCTGGTGACCTGCTTCTGGCCCTCCAGGACGGTGACCGTGTTCTGGCCACCGGCGGTCGTGATCGCCGAGCTGACGACCGTCAGCACGTCATCCGCCTTGGCCACGATGACCTGGACGCTAGTCGTCTGGCCCAGCCTCACCGTCTTCGGCACGTCGCTCAGCGAGATCGTCGCGGAGTACTGCACCACGTTGTTGCTCGTCTGGGGCACCGGATCGATCAGCGTGACCTTGCCGGACGCCGTGACCCCGGGCAACGCGTCGAAGGTGACGGTCGCGGGCCGACCGACCTTCAGCTTGGTCACGTCGGACTCGGTGAAGTCGCCCACGACCTGGAGGCGCTTGGTGTCGGCGATGTCGATGAAGCCGCCGGACGAACCCGAGCCGGACGATGCGGACGAACCACTGGAGGCCCCGGCCCCGCTGCCGCCGGAGGTCCCCGAGCCGCTCGAAGAGCTGGAACTGGACGCTCCCGAACCCGACGAGGAGCCGCCGACCGTGCCGTTCACGGCAGTCACCGTGCCGGCGAACGGGGCCTTGATCACCGTCCCGTCGACCGTCCGCTTGGCGTCCCGGTAGGAGTTCCTGGCCTGGACGTACTGCGAGTAGCCGGAAGCAGTGGTCGTGTCGGCGTCATCGGCCGCGTCCAGGCTCGCCGCCGCGGCGTCCAGGCTCTCCCGCGCGGCCGTGTCGTCGATCCGGGCCAGGATCTGGCCCTTGGACACCTTGTCACCGGCCTTGACGTAGATCTTCTCGACCGTGCCGCTGGTGCTGAAACCGAGCGACCTGGTCCTGCCGCTCTCCACCGAGCCGGAGGCCGACACCGACGACAGGACGGTGCCCCGGGTGACACGCGTGGTGAGCGGCGCCGTCCCCGCGGAGGAACCCCCGTTCAGGGATGCGTAGGCGATGCCCGCGCCGCCCAGCAACAGCACCCCGAGGGCACCGTTCACGATCAGCGCTCTGCGCTTCGTCGACAGCTTCACGAGCCCTGAGCCTGGCCCACTCCGCTTGGGTGAACCTCCGTCGTCCCTGAAGGTTTCCTGACAACGCGGGGCCGGCAGAGCTGCGACTGATGGGGGCGAGTCTCCGGATTCCCGGCTCGGCACGCCATTTCCGGCCGCCGATCCACAGCAAACTCTCAGGCCGGGCTGAGCTTGGAGTGACGTCGGCTGACCAGGATGGCCCGCATGAGATCGAGCACTCCGCCGGCCGCCGTACGAGTTGGAGGACTCGCGCTTGCGGGGATCGTCCTGGTGAGCGCAGGACTGATCTACCTCGGCGGCGGAGACGCCTCCTCGGGAACGGGGATCGCGCTGGCGTCGGCCAGGCGGGGCACAGTCGTGAGCGGCGTCTCCGCGGCGGGGAACACCGTGGACGCCAACATCCGCGACCTGGCCTTCGGCGCCTCAGGCACGGTCGAGAAGGTGTACGTGGCCGTGGGACAGAAGGTGAAGAAGGGCCAGGTCCTGGCCCGGATCGATGACACGATCGCGCGGGAGGACTACACGGCCGCCAAGGCGACGCTGGCCGCCGCCGAGGAAACGCGCGACAAGCTGGAAGAGGCCCAGAGCGCCGGATCCCCGTCGGGCAACTCCGGCGGAACCGCCCCGGTCACCCGCCCCTCGACCCGACCCGGCCCCTCCGGACAACCGTCCACCGGCCCCTCCGGACAACCGTCCACCGGGCCCTCCGGACAACCTTCCACCGGCCCGAGCGGACGACCCTCCTCCCAGCCGTCCGCCCGCCCCTCGGCCCAGCCCTCCACCCGCCCGTCCGGACAACCGTCCACCGGACCCAGCGCCCACCCGTCCGGACAACCGTCCAGCGGGCCGTCCGGTCAGACGTCGTGCCCGCCCACTGCGTCCGGCAGTCCTCGACCATCGGGATCGGGGAGCCCCGAGGCCTCCCCCACACCCACGGCGCCCGAGCCCTCGGTCGGCTTCACCATCACGCCGCACGCGGCCGTGCTCGCGGCGGCGGAAATCTCCCTCTCCGGTGACCGCCCACCGGCCACCGACGCCCCCTCCTCAGCGGAGCCCGAGACCACGTCCCCCACGCCAACCCCGACCCCGACTCCCACCCCCACGCCGACCCCCACCCCGCCCCCGACTCCGACGCCGTCTCCGACTGCCGCCGCGTCGAAGACACCGGTCAAGAAACCCACGCGAACCTCCACCGCCTCCCGGAGACCAACCCAGAAACCCACCCACACCCCCACCGCCTCCCGTAAACCGACCCCGACACCCACTCACACCTCCCGTACCCCGACCCCGACGCCCACCCGCACTCCGACCGCATCCCGCACGCCGACCCCGACGCCCAGCCACACTCCGACCGCATCCCGTATCCCCAGCGCCTCGCCATCGCCCACGCCCAGCGCCACGCCGACCCGTACGCAACCCAGCGACCCCAGGCCGCGCCCATCCCGGACTCCCGTCGTCGTCGTGCCGCCGCCGGGCGGGCACGGCACCACCCCGGAACCCAGCGCCTCTCCCAAGCCCAGCCGGACGCCCACCGCCAAGCCGTCCCCGAGCTGCGGGGCCCCCGACGGGCACGACAACGTGAACCCGAGCGGCAAGCCCACCCAGCGGCAGCCCCAGGGCAGATCAGGCCAGGGCGGCCGGGGTGGTCAGGGCGGACAGGGGGGCCGGAGCGGACAAGGCCAGGGCCAGGGCTCGGGCCGAGGTCAAGGCGGCCAGGCGATCACCACTGTGGCGCAGGCCGAGGCGAACATCGCCAGGGCCAAGACCACGCTGCGGAACGCCGAGGACGTCCTGGCCGGAGTGAGGATCAAGGCGCCCGCCAAGGGCACGATCCTCACCCTCGCGGGCACGGTCGGCACGATGGCCAACGCCGGATCGGCGTTCGTAACCCTCGGCAACCTGGACGAGCTGCAGGTCAAGGCCATGTTCTCCCAGACCGACGTCGGACGCCTGAAGATCGGCCAGACCGCTGCGGTGTCCCTGGCGACTCGCCCCGGCAAGACGTACGACGGCGAGGTGACCCACATCGATGTGATGGCGACCAGCAGCGGCAAGCTCGTGCAGTACGGAGTGATGATCGCCCTCGACCGCCAGCCCGCCGGCCTCATGCTGGGGCAGACGGCGACCGTCCAGGTCACGCTCGACAAGGCCGAGAACGCCGTCTACGTACCGGCGCAAGCCGTGCGGACCAGGGCGGACGGCGTCGCGACGGTGCTCGCCCGCAACGGTGGGCAGAGCGTCGAGCGGACGGTGGAGGTCGGAGTACGCGGCGACCAGTACATCGAGATCCGCTCCGGCCTCGCTGACGGCGACCAGATCCAAATCCCCACCAGCGCCACCTCAGGCGGTTTCCCCGACGGAACCTTCCCCGGCCTCCCGGCCTCGTGATCGGATTCTGAAGCAGAAAGTCCGAGGTGTCCTGGAACGTCCTGAAAGCTATCGGTGCCGAGCCGACACCCACGTAGGTCTACGACAAGGCAAGGCCCTCGGAGCGTCCCTGTTGCCAAGGGCCTTGTTCACCCCTCGCTAGGGGCCAGCGAATCGGCCGGCCTTCACACCACCGACGAAGGCATGCCGCTCACCTGGAGCCAATCTCAGCCTTGGACCGGCGAGGTTCTTGCTGTCTCGTACGACGCGGTTCCCGGTGGAGAGGACTGCAACTTCAACACAATTTTCTTGCCCACTGTCAGAACTCTTGCACCAGATGACCGTAAAGGGGGATCTAGCGTTGTCGCTTCCGCCCCAGATCGTCGAACTCGCCATGCCTGATAGCGACGCGGAAAGCATCCCATTCAGTGGGAGTGAACGCCAGGACCGGTCCGTCGGGGTCCTTGGAATCGCGCACTAGGTACAGCGTCTCGCTGTCCGCCTTGTGTGCTGTGAGGCTCATGTCGTCCGACACCGCGATTTCGACGCAGTCGCCACCATTGTTGCTGTAACTACTCTTACGCCATTGAACGCGGAGTCGGGGCTGGTCGTCCACCCAGCGCCTCCCTGAGGAGTTGGTCATGAAATATCTCTGGCTGCCTGCGCGATGAGGGCACGTGAGTCGACGGGATCGAGTGCCTTGGCGCGCAGGTGGTCGAACACCTGGTTGTACCGGTCAACCTGTGCCCGTTCTTCGAGGTACAAGGCACCAGTTTGACTCTCTAGATACACGACGTCCAGATCGGAGTCATGACCCGGATCGTTCAAACGCCCCCGCGCGAGATCAACCATCCAGTCCCGGATGCTTGAACCATGCCCACCGCAGCCTGACGTCCTCACGCTCATCAATCCTGGGCACCTAACCAGTTACGGCCCCCGATCGTTTCTAACTGCTAAGTGCCTGAGCCTGTTCGCTGGCTACGGAGTGGCGAATCGGCCGGTCTTCACCGCGCTTATGAAGGCGTTCCACTCGTCCGTAGTGAAGACCAGCGTGGGGCCGGTGCTCTTCTTACTGTCACGCACGGCACGGCCGCCACCGGGTATGTCCGCCACATCCACACAGTTGTCCTGTTGACCACTATGGCTACTTTTGCGCCAGATGGGCATATGGGGGGTTTCATCCATGATTGCCTTCTATTACTGCAGTAGTCGATCGGCCAGTGCTAGCACATAGCGACTGGACTCCTCAGCCGTCAATGCCGCAGCCACCACGTGGTTATGAATGAGCGTATATGCCTGTATCTCCCCTGGCCGCTCCAGGAAGAGGTTATCTGTGGGGGTCTCCAGGTAGACGATAGACGGGTCCAGATCGCCGGCGAAATCCAAGATGACGAATCCGCAGGCCATGGCCGTGTGTGCCCCTGCAGAGTTGGGCAGAACCTGAATGGTGATGTTGGGACGCTTCGCCATCTCGACGATGTGACGGAGTTGCTCGGCCATGACTGCGGGCCCGCCGACCAACTTCAGAAGCGCTGCCTCGTCGATGACGGCCCACAGATGCGGTGGATCTTCACGGGCAAGGATCTGCTGACGGGCAAGGCGTCCTTCAACACGTCGCGTGACGGCGGCTTCACCGGCCTCCAGCACCTGGCCGGCCCTGAAGATGGCTGTGGCGTATCCAGCGGTTTGCAAGAGACCCGCTACAAACGCGACCTCATACGTCCGGATCTGCGTCGCATCGGCTTCGAAGCCCGGGAGACTGCTGCCGAACGCGTCCTTGTAGCTCTGCCACCAGCCCTTTTCGCGCGAGTGCCGCGCAAGGTTCAGGACGGCCTCGCGGACTTGAGCGTCGGTTACGCCGTACAGGTCGAGTAGGAGGCGGACATTGCTGACATCGGGACGGGTCCACTTACGTGAGCATAAGAGGGCAGACAAATATCACCTTCACGCCGGCGACGCCAGTACGTCGGGGGACAGGGGCAGGACGACGCGGAAGGTGGCTCCCGCGCCCACGGAGGTCTCGACGGTTACCGTGCCGCCGTGCGCGGCGACGAGGCCCGCCACGATGGCGAGCCCCAACCCGCTGCCCCCGTGGTTCCCCGAGGTCGCCGGGTTCGCCGAGGCGGCGGCGCGTGATCTCGATGGGTCGGCGCGGTAGAAGCGTTCGAAGACGCGTTCTGCCTGGTCAGGCGCGAGACCCGGGCCCTTGTCGATGACCTCGAGGAACGCGGTGGCGCCGCCCGTACCCGCGCGGACCCTGATCGGGGTGCCCGGGGGAGTGTGCGTGAGCGCGTTGCTCATCAGGTTGCCGACGATCTGGCGCAGCCGTACCTCGTCGCCGGAGACGATCGGGGCGACCTCGCCGGCGACCTCCAGGGCGATGTCACGGTCGCCCGCGAGGATGCGCGCGTCCTGGACGGCGTCGGCGGCGAGGGCGAGCAGGTCGACGGGCCCCATCGTCAGCGGCCGTTGCTGGTCGAGGCGGGCGAGCAGCAGCAGGTCCTCGACCAGGACGCCCATGCGGGCCGCGGCGTCCTCGACGCGACGCATGAGCCTGGCGGGGTCGCCCGCGGGGTTCTGCCGGTAGAACTCGGCGAAGCCCCTGATCGAGGTCAGCGGGGTACGCAGCTCGTGCGACGCGTCGGCGACGAACCGCCGCATGCGCTCCTCGGACGTACGGGCCGCCGCCTCGGAGATCTCGCGAGCCCGGAAGGCGGTCTCGATCTGGGCGAGCATGCCGTTCAGCGAGGCCGCGAGGCTGCCCACCTCGGTGCGCGGGTCGCGGTCGGGCACCCGCCTGCCGAGGTCACCCGCGGCGATCGCCGCCGCGGTGTGCTCCATCTCCACCAGCGGCCGGAGGCTCCTGCGCACGATCACCACGCCGAACAGGGCGAGGATCACCATGACGACCCCGCCTCCGAGCAGCTCGGTCAGGGCGAGGCGCGCGGTGATCTGGTCGACCGACGACAGGTCGATCGCGATGACGACGCTTCCCACCCCCACCACGGACACCACACGGACGCGCCACTCGCCCCCGCCCGAGGCGGCGGGCACCGTCTCGGGCTCCCAGGCCGACGCCTCGCTCAGGTCCGGCAGCACGGGCCACGGCCGGTTCTCGGTCTCCAGCCCGGCCAGCGTGGCGACGATCTTCCCGTCCTGGTCGCGGAGCTGGATGAGCCCGTCCGGGGGCACCCGGTTGCCGAGGCCGGGACCGCGTTGCAGGCGCCGGGCGACGTCCTGGGCGAAGGTCGCCAGTTGCTGGTCCATCCGGTCGACGAGGTAGCCGCGGAGCACGGACACGCTGCTCACGCCGATGCCCGCGAGCGCGATCGCGACCAGCGCCAGCATCGTGGCGATCAGCTTGATGCGGAGCGGGGTCCGGGAGAACACGGAGGACAGGGCCGATCGCGGGGTGGTGTTCACGGGCGCGGCCCGGTTCACGTGGGAGGAGTGCGCAGCACGTAGCCGACGCCCCGCAGGGTGTGGATCAGCCGGGGGCTGGAATTGTCGATCTTCCTGCGCAGGACCGACACGTACGACTCGACGATGCCCGCGTCGCCCCGGAAGTCGTAGTCCCACACGTGGTCGAGGATCTGCGCCTTGGACAGCACCCGCCCGGCGTTGGCCATGAAGTAGCGGAGCAGCTTGAACTCGGTGGGCGACAGCGGGACGACCGTGCCGCGCCGCCACACCTCGTGGCTCTCCTCGTCCAGCTCGATGTCGGCGAAGGTCATCCGGGGCGGCGGCGCCATGGGGTCGCCGGCCGTACGGCGGAGCACGGCGCGGATGCGCGCGATCACCTCTTCGAGGCTGAACGGCTTGGTCACGTAGTCGTCGCCGCCGAGCGTGAGCCCCCTGATCTTGTCCTCGGTGGCGTCCCTCGCCGTCAAGAAGACCACCGGCGTGTGGGCGCCGCCGCCGCGCAGACGCCGTACGACGTCGAAGCCGTCCATGTCGGGCAGCATGACGTCCAGGACGATCAGGTCCGGGCGACGGCGCTGGGCGGCCTCGACCGCTTGGGCCCCGCTTCCGGCGGGAGTCACCTCGAACCCGGCGAACCGCAGGCTGGCGGCCAGCAGTTCGAGGATGTTCGGGTCGTCCTCGACGACCAGCAGTCGGGCTTCAGGCGAATCGGTCACGCCCCTATAGTGACCTGATTTCCTTAAGCTGGGATGAAAGAAAGGATGTGGCGGGCGATCGCGAGGCTCGATGTGGCGGCAGGTGAGGGGGCGTTGCGCACAAGGATCACCCTGCCGTGCACGTCCACCACGAAGTCGTCGATCAGGCTCCCGTCCCGGGCGACGGCCTGGGCCCGCACTCCTCCGGGGGTGCGCACGAGATCGTCCGCGGTCAGGATGGGCACGTAGCGGCGGGCGGCCTTGAGGAACGACTTCCTGGCGAAAGAGCCGTAGACCTCGCCGATGCCGGTCCTCCAGTGCGCTGCGGCCATGCGCCGGGTGCCGGGCCAGGCAAGGATCTCGCGCAGGTCGCGCGGCGACACGTCGCCCCACGAGTAGCCCTCGCGGGCGAGCGCCAGCACGGCGTTGGGCCCGACCAGCACCTCGCCGTCGATGCGCCGGGTCAGGTGGACGCCGAGGAAGGGATAGCGCGGGTCGGGCACCGGGTAGACGAGCCCGCGCACGAGGTCCTTGGCGGACCCGGCCAGCTTGTAGTACTCACCGCGGAAGGGGACGATGCGCACGTCACCCGCGTGCCCGCTCATCGCGGCGACGGCGTCCGACTGCAGCCCCGCGCAGGAGACCAGCCGGTCGAAGGCGAACCGCGCTTTCCCCGCCAGCACCTCGACCCCGCTCGCGGTCTCGCGCAGCGCACGCACCGGATGCCCCAGCCGTACGGACCCGCCGAGGTCGGCGACGTCGAGGGCGAGGCGGCGGGCGACGGCGGGGAAGTCGACGATCGCCGTGTGCGGGGAGTGGACCGCGCCCACCCCGACGGCGTGCGGCTCGATCTCGCGGAGCCCGAGAGCGTCCAGCTCGGCGATGCCGGGCACGCCGTTCTCCCTGGCCCGGCCGGCGATGCGCTTCAGGCCGGCGCGCTCGGCCGCCGTCGAGGCGATGACCAGCTTGCCGACCTCTTCGTACGGGATGTGGTGCTCGGCGCAGTACTCACGCAGGAGCGCGACGCCGTCCCGGCAGAGCCGCGCCTTGAGCGAGCCGGGGGTGTAGTAGATGCCGGCGTGGACGACCCCGCTGTTGTGGCCGGTCTGGTGGGCGGCGACGCGGTCCTCCTTGTCGAGCACGGTGACCGTGGCGCCGCGCGCCGCCAGCTCCCTGGCCACCGCCAGCCCCAGGATGCCCGCACCGACGACCCCGATTCGCTCACTCACAGGGTGATATCTTCCTCGTTTTCCGAGGGCCGCGCCAGACGGCCGACGCGGCGGGGGGCGAGGTGCCCCGCCTCGGCGAGCCAGCGCAGCGTGTCGGCCACGCTCTCCTGGACGGGCCTCAGGCGTACGTCCAGGGCGTCGAGCGTCGCGGTGTCGTCGACAGGGACCATCGACACCATGATGTCGGCGGCGTCCCGGGTCAGGGGGTAGTCGATGCGCTTGACCCTCTTGAGCCCGTCCAGCAAGCTGCCCGCGGCCTTGAGCAGCGGCGCGGGGGCGGGGAAGCGGCGGCATCGACCACCCGTGACCTCGTCGCACACGTCGGCGAGCTCGGCCCAGCGCAGGAAGTGGCCGCCGAGCAGGAACCGGCGCGGCCCCCTGCCGGGCTCGGCGCAGCGGGCGAGCACGGTGGCCAGGTCGCGCACGTCTATGAGCGCGACGCCGCCGGCGGTCATCGGCCACCCCTGGTCGAGGCCTCCGCGCAGGCCCTCGACCATCGAGTCCAGCGTCGGCTGGTGGGGGCCGATGACACCCGACGGGTACACGAGCGTGACCGGGTGGCCCTCGTCCTGGAGCGCCCGCGCGTACCGCTCCCCGGCGGCCTTCGTCCTGCCGTAGGCCGTCCTGGGGGACGCCAACGGGCTGTCGATCGTGATGACGGGGCCGCGCGGCGGGACGAAGACCGCGGTCGTGGAGACGTGGATCACCGGGTCGAGGCCGAGCTCGACCGCCTGGCCGAGGACGTTCCTGAGGCCCGTGACGTTGGTGCCGACCAGGTCTCCGCCGTGCCCTGTGACCCCGACCTCGGCGGCGGTGTGCAGCACGGACTCCCCATGCCGCAACCCCTCCCGTACGGCCCGCGCGTCCCGGATGTCGGCCTCGTGGGTTTCCACCGGATCGGTGATGCCAAGAATCGACAGGACTTTCACCGCTTTTTGGGGGTTGCGGACGAGCAGGACGGGTTCATGTCCGGCGGCCTGTAAAGCGGCCACCGCGTGGCAGCCGACGAATCCGGAGGCCCCGGTCACCACAACGCGCATGAACGCAAGCTAGCGCTTGGCAGACATCAAGGAAAGGGGCGTAACACCCCACATAGCCATCGAACAGACATTCGATACACTCGCTGATGTGTACGTTCCGCCTGGGTGGCCATCGGAGGTCCTCCCGCCGGGAAGCCCCGACTGGGAGGCCTCGGCGGTGGCCTGGCTGCTCGACGCCGTGCCGCCCGACTACCGCGCGTACGGCGTGCTCCGGCGCCACCCGCTCGCGCTGGCACGCATGGCCCGCCACCACGTGAACGCCATGGTCGAGGCGGCGCGCACCGGCTACCGGGGCGCGGCGGTCGACCTCAAGGGGCACCTGCCGCCCCACGCCATAGAGGCGGTCCTTGAGGCCTACCGCCGCGAGGGCCCGCGGCTGGTACGGCTGGGCGCCTCCATCGAACTGGTGGAGCAGGCCCTGCGCGGCGAGCCCTTCGTCGCCCGCATGGACACCTCAGGGCAAAGAAGACCGCCCCGGTAAAACCCTGGGGCGAGACGGTCCAAGAGTCTCCGGCCTCCCAAGGTTCGGCGTCTGACCAGGGCATACCTCGACACGGCGCGCCGGAATGATCAGTTCCGGCGTGCCCTCCTCGCCCCGGCCTCCGGGGCGGTCATCCGATCGAGGGGAACTTCATGAATCAACCCCATGCTCTGGCCTCCCTGCCACGGCGTGTCCTCCTACTGGGCGTCACCGCCTCGCTCGTCACCTTCCCGGCCGCCGGCCTCGGGGCTTCCCCGGCCTCGGCGCAGCGGTCTCCGCAGGCGTCCGCCTCGGCGTCGCCCCCCATCGCGTGCCTGCCGGGCAACGGGGGGTTCGAGGAACCCGCCGGCGTCGACGGCGCGGGCACGCTGAGAAAGGACGTGCCGAGCTGGCACACCAACTCGGCCGACGGCCTCATCAGGATCTGGGGACGGGGCAACGCGAGCGCGACCGGCGCGGAGATCCCCGCCGACTCCGGCACCCAGTTCGCCGAGCTGAACGGGACGCAGGCCGCGACCCTCCACCAGGACCTCGCGACCAAGCCCAAGACCCTCCTGGTGTGGCGGCTGGCCCACCGCGCGCGCAGCGCGAGCCCCGAGGAGAAGGACGTCATCCGCGTCAGGATCGGAGCACCGGGCTCCACCGGGGTCCAGGTACCGCTGGGCCAGACCACCGGCGACATCGCCGACGGCGGCATGGCCTGGGGTCACTACATGGGCATCTACCGCGTCCCGAGGCGCCAGAAGGTCACCCGCATCTCCATCGAGTCGGTCTCGGCCGCCTCGGGTTCGACGATCGCCGGCAACCTCCTCGACTCCGTGGAGGTCGGCTGCACCGGCGCCTGCCCCAAGGTGAGGTTCCCGCGCCGGTCGTGTGACTCCCTGGGCCTCCCGCTGTCGCCCTTCCCCGTCAAGCCGCCCGCGCCGTCCCACGCCGGCGACGTGGCGGAGCCGATCGTCCTTCCCCGGGCGGAGACGATGACGCGCTGACGGCGTTCAGCTGACGCGGCGGGCGATGGCGGCGATGATGCCGGTGGCACCGAGGGCGACGCCGAGCCACAGGGCGATGACCCCGGCCGGCACCCCCGAGTCGCCGTCGCCCGCGGCGGCGTTCGAGGCCGAGGCGTCCGGCACCCCGGCGACCCTGGACGGCGCGGCGCCCGTACGCGACGGGGTGCCGGGCGCCGTCCTCGCCGCGGCGGTGGTCGGGAGCGGCACCTCGTACACCGGGCTGTTGACGCCCTCGGTCCCGGTCAGCAGGGATTTGCCGTCCCGGGTGTAGGTGATCGACTCGGCCTGCTGGAGCGACGGCATGGAGACGCGGCTGATCAGCTCGCCCGGGGCCCGGTAGAGCGACGCCGAGAAGTAGGTGCGGATCACGAAGCTCGACCCGTCGGGGGCGTAGGCGGCGTCCGTCGCCATGATCGGAGCCGGGCCGACCCGGCGCAGGATGTTCACCTTGTCGGTGCGCAGCTTGGCCGGGGCCGCGTAGATCGACCCGGCGAACTCCTTGCTCACGACGTAGAGCCGCCCGGTGAGCGGGTGCACCATGATGCCCTCGGCGTTGCGCCCGCCGTCCTTGTACCGGAAGCGGTAGCGGGTCGCCTGGAGCGTCGCGTCGCGCATGGTCTTCGGCTCGGTCACCTTGTAGACGGAGTAGTCGGGCCAGGCGCCGTTGAGGTTGTCCCCGATGTCGGCGAACCACAGGACGCTCTCGCCGGTCGCCGGGTCGACGGAGGCGGCCATGGCCTCCCAGTCCCTCGCGGCGGCCCCGGCCACCGTGAACACCGCCAGGGTGCGCCCGTCGGGCCCGACCGCGTAGAACTGCGGGCCGGCGCCGCTGTCGTTGTGGGTGTAGAAGACGTTCTTGTGCGTGGGCGAGACGGCGAGGCCGCTCGACTCGGAGATCCGCCGATCCTTGAACCGGAAGAGCAGCCGTTCCTTGTCCCTGGCCGGCTCACCGCCCTTGACTCGCGACGCGGCCTGGCCGTGCGCCGCGCTCCCCGCCGAGGTGACGGCGGACGCCGAGGCGGGACCGGCCACCACCAGCCCGACCGCCGTAAGGACCCCCGCTGCCACGCCCACCCGTCTGCTCCCCATTCGCTCATCATGCCCCGCGCCGGGGGGCACCGCGCCGGAGCCGCACCGGGCCTGGACCGGACTTGGGGCAGGTCTTGGCCGGCCCGCCGTGGCCGCAGGGCCTTCGGGATCGCCTGGAGTGCACTCCAGGCGCTTAGGGTGAAGATATGGAATACGCACATCTTGGACGCGCCGGTCTCTCCGTGAGCCGCCTTTGCCTGGGCACCATGAACTTCGGCCCCGAGACCTCGGAAGAGGACTCGTTCGCCATCATGGACAAGGCTCACGAGCTGGGGATCAACTTCTTCGACACGGCAAACGTCTACGGCTGGAAGAAGGGTGAGGGAGTAACCGAGAACATCCTCGGGCGGTGGTTCGCCAAGGGCGGCGGCCGCCGGGAGAAGACGGTCATCGCCACCAAGCTCTACGGCTCGATGGGCGACTGGCCGAACGAGACGCACCTGTCGGCCCTCAACATCCGCAGGGCCTGTGACGCCTCGCTCAAGCGGATGCAGACCGACTACATCGACATCTACCAGATGCACCACGTCGACAGGAACACCCCGTTCGACGAGATCTGGGAGGCGATGGACGTCCTCCGCCAGCAGGGCAAGATCATCTACGCCGGGTCGTCCAACTTCGCCGGATGGCACATCGCCAAGGCGCAGGAGGAGGCCAAGCGGCGCAACTTCCTGGGCCTGGTCTCCGAGCAGTCGCACTACAACCTGCTCACCCGCACCGTGGAGCTGGAAGTCCTCCCGGCCTGCGACGACTACGGGCTCGGCGTCATCCCGTGGAGCCCGCTCGCGGGCGGCCTGCTCGGCGGCGTGCTCCGCAAGATCGACAAGGGTCGCTCCGCCTCCGAGCACGTGCTCGCCGAGCTGGAGAAGCACCGGGAGCAGATCGAGCAGTACGAGGCCTTCTGCGACGAGCTGGGCGAGGACCCGGCCAACGTCGCGCTGGCCTGGCTTCTGGAGCAGACGGCCGTGACCGGCCCGATCGTGGGCCCCCGGACCATCGAACAGCTCGAAGGCAGCCTCCGCGCGCTGGAGATCAAGCTCGACGAGAAGGCTCTCGCCCGCCTGGACGAGATCTTCCCCGGTCCCGGCGGCCCCGCTCCCGAGGCGTACGCCTGGTAGTTACCTGGACCGGCGTGCGCGGCAAGCCCGTCGGCGGCGGCCGTGGTCCTCTCAGTGAGGGCCGCGGCTCCGCCCCGTCGAACCCGGCGCCTCTACGAGAGCAACGCGCCGATCACCACGATGATCACCAGCAGGGCGAGCACCGTGGGCAGCAGCCAGCGACGGGGACGGTCCACGCAATGGAGCCTAGTCGCGTCCGGCCAGTGGCCATGACCCGAGAGTCTCGTAACGTACGGACGGCCCGAGGTGGCTCCGCACCAGATGCACGGAGTCGGCGCGCCACGGCGTACCGCTGAACGAACCCAGCGACTCGACCAGCCCCCGCGCGTCGGTGCCCGTACGCGCGCGGGAGCGGGCGAGCGTCAGATGGGGATGGAACGGCTTCCTGTCGGTGTGGACGGCCCCGGCGCGCTGGGCGCCCGCCGCCAGCGAGGCGGCCAGCCGGGACAGGGCGGTGCCTCCGCCGGAAAGGCCGAGCCAGACGACCCGGGCCCTGGCGGCGGAGGAGAAGGCGCCCGCTCCCCCGAAGGCCAGCGTCATCGCGGGGTAGCGGCTCGCCGCCCGCGCCAGCCGTACCGCAAGGCGGGGCAGCACCTCCTCGGCGACCTCGCCGAGGAACGTCATCGTGACGTGCCACGTCTCGGGCGCGACCCACCGCAGCTCGGGCCACGCCTCGCTGTGGGAGGCGACGACCCGCGCCACCTCAGCGAGTGCCTCCGGGGGAGGCGACAACGCCACGAACAACCGCACCGTGCGTCCTTCCCGCCGCGAACCTGGTGAGCAGGATCGCGAGACCGACGCCCACCAGGCACATCACTCCGCAGATCACCACTCCGAGCCGGGGCCCGGCGAGCTCGCCGACCCAGCCGATCAGCGGCGCGCCGATGGGGGCTCCGCCGGTGAACACCAGGACATAGATTCCCATGACGCGGCCCCGCATCTCCGGTGACGCCGCGAGCTGCACGGCGGAGTTCGCCGCGGTGTTCGTGGTGATCATAGCCATGCCCGCGGGGACCAGCAGGATCAGGAAGACCGGGTACACGGGCGCGAACCCCGCGGCGATCTGCGCGATGCCGAAGCAGATGCCCCCGCCGACCAGCAGGCGGCGTGTCGGGCGCGCGCGCCGGGCGGCGAGCAGTGCCCCGCCCAGTGCCCCGACCGCGAACACGCTGGACGCCACGCCGAACGACGACGCGTCCTGGCCGAACACCTGCTTGGCCATCAGCGCGATGCTCATCGAGAAGCTGGTCGCGAACATCGCCGCGAACGCCACGAGCAGGATCGGCATCAGCAGCTCGGGGCGCTGCCACACGTACCGCAGGCCCTCGCGCAGCTGCCCCTTGGCCCGGGCGAGGGGCTCCGGAGTGCGCAGCTCCGAGGAGCGCATGAGGAACAGACCGGTGATCACCGCCGCGAACGACACCGCGTTCAGCAGGAAGATCGGACCGGTGCCGCCCAGGGCGTAGATCAGCAGGCCGGCGACGGCGGGGCCGACGACGCGCGCGAGGTTGAAGGTGGAGCTGTTCAGGGCGATCGCGTTGGCCAGGTCGGAACGGCCGACCATCTCGACGACGAACGACTGCCGCGTGGGCACCTCGACACACGAGACCAGCCCGAGCATGAACGCCATCACGTAGACGTGCCAGGTCTGGGCGTGCCCGGTGATCGTCAGCAGGCCCATCGTGAGCGCGAGCAGGCCCATGAGGGACTGGGCGCCCATGAGCAGCGGCCTCTTCGGGTACCGGTCGGCGAGCATGCCGCCCCAGAGGCCGAAGACGACCACCGGCAGGAACTGCAGGGCGGTCGTGATGCCGAGGGCGGCCGAGCTGCCATGGGTCAGCTCCAGGACCAGCCAGTCCTGCGCGGTGCGCTGCATCCAGGTGCCGACGTTCGACACGACGCTGCCGGAGACGAACAAGCGATAGTTGTAGTTGCGCAGCGAGCGGAACATCCCCCCGCTCGACCGGGCGGCCGAGCTCCGGCTCTCCTCGGCCTGGACGCCCCTGGTCTCCTCGGCCTGGACCTCACGGAGCTCGGCGTCCTCGACCTGCGCGTCCCGATCCCGTACGGCTCGCGCCACGGGTTCGGGAGGTTCTCCGGCGTCCTCGTCCACAGCCTGTGGACAAGTCACATCTGGGAGAGCTTTTCCAGGATCGGCGCCGCGGCCCGCAGCGTCGTCCGCTCCTCGGGAGTCAGCTCCTTGAGCCGCTGGGCGAGCCACGCCTCCTTGCCCCGGCGTTCCTCCTTCAGCAGGCCTCGCCCGTGCTCCGTCACGCTGACGGTCACCTGGCGCCGGTCGGTCGGGTGCGGGGTACGGGCGAGCAGTCCCCGTTCCGCCAGCGCGGCGATCACCCGGGTCATCGAGGGGGGTTGCATCTTTTCGAGCTCGGCCAATTCGCCAGGGGTTATCCCTGAATGCCGTTCGACGGCGGCGAGCGTCGCGAGCTGGGTGGGGGTCAGTGTGTGGGCTCCGGCCTGCCGCCGAAGCCGTCTGGTCAGCCGCGCCAGGGAGACGCGCAGCGCGGACGCCAGCCCGGCGTCGCTGCGTAGGTCCGACAGGCGCCCCGTCTTTGGAGTGTTCGTTAGCATGAGTCATTACCTTTGCTAACTATATACGACATGTCATGATTCCTGATGGCTCGGTGTTTCTCCCAGCGCGGTACCACGCACGTCCGTACCGCGACCTTCCTTTGACCTGCCGAACGCGCGCGACGCCTGAGACGTTCGCGCAGACGACGTAAGATCCGCATTCGGTGCGGAACGACGTGCTCCCGCAGGCGTCAGGCGCGGGTCACCGGGGGCCCGGCTCGGCGGCCACCGAGGGCTCGCCGTTCGTGTCGAGGATCACAGGCGAGCGCATGGTGCGCACCTCGCGCGACAGCAGGGCCAGCGCCGACGCCGCCACCATCAGCACCGCCGCGCCGTACTGCGTGGCCGAGAGCCCGATCTCCGCGGCGATCGGCCCGGCGACCAGGGCGCCGAGCGGCATCGCCATGACCGAGCCGAGCGCGTCGTAGGCCGAGACGCGGGCCAGCTTGTCGGGCGGCACGTTGCGCGCCAGAGCGACGCTCCACTGAACCATCATGATCTCCATGATGACCCCCAGGAACACCGCGGCCAGACAGAGCGCGGGAAGGGGCCAGTGCATGGCGAGCGACAGCGGTGAGATCGACATCGCGGCGCCGATGCAGACCACGAACAGCATGGGCCTTCGCGGGGTGAAGCGCAGCGAGAGCACGCCCCCGATGATCAGGCCGAGGGCCTCGGCCGAGGCGATCGCCCCCCAGGCGGCCGGGCCACCGAGATGCGCCTTGGCGACCGCGGGGCCGAGCACCTGGAAGCCTCCGTACCAGGCCATCATGATGACGGAGAACTGGGCCACGATCGCCCACAGCCAGGTGTGGGAGATGAACTCCGACCAGCCGTCGCGCAGCTCCCCCAGCATGCCGGCGTTGCGAACCCGGTCGTGACCGGTTACGCGGATGGCCAGCAGCAGGGGAATCGTGCTGAGCAGGCCGACGCCGCAGACGGACAGGGCCCATCCAGGGCCGACGGCCGCGACCACCACACCGGCGACGGCGGCCCCGCCCATCTGGGCGCCGTTCATCGCCAGCCTGCTGAGGGCGTTGGCCTGCTGGAGCAGCGTGTCAGGAACGATCTTCGGCAGCAGGGCCTGCGACGCCGGCCAGAAGACGGCCATGCCCACGCCGGTCAGCGTCTCCAGCACGATCATCTGCCACAGCACGGCCTGGCCGGTGAGTACGAGGATCCCGAGGGTTCCCTCGCCCACCGCGATCATGATGTTGGCCGCGATGATGACCCGCTGCGGGGGGACGCGGTCGGCTATGACACCGCTGATCAGCGTGAACACGAGCGACGGCGCGATCTGCGCCGCCAGCACGTACGACAGGTCGGCGGTGGACCCGCTGATGTCCAGCACCGCGAACGACACGCCGACCAGCGAGAACGCGAACGCGGCCGGCGCGAGCAGGCGATCGGCGAGCAACAATCGGAAGTCGCGGATGGCGAGCACCGGAAAGCGGCGGGCGAGGGCGCGCCACAGCATGACTATCTTCCGATCGAGTGCGGGGCAGAGGGCTTCGACCGTAGTGAGGCGCCCCCCGAGCCGGCAATCTCTTTTCCGCCCGCCCTACTACCGGGGCACCTCCTCATCCTCACCCGAGCTGGGCGGCCTGGAGGCCCGAGTAGAGCCCGCGCCGGCGGATCAGCTCGTCGTGCGTGCCGACCTCGGCGATGTGCCCGTCCTCCATGACGACGATGCGGTCCGCCGTACGGATGGTCGAGAGCCGGTGGGCCACCACGAAGACCGTACGACCGGCGACCAGCCGCGCCAGCGCCTGCTGGATGAGCGCCTCGGACCTGGTGTCCAGCGCGGAGGTGGCCTCGTCGAGGATGAGCACCCGGGGGTCCCGGATGAGCGCGCGGGCGATCGCCAGGCGCTGCTTCTGCCCGCCGGACAGCCGCGCGCCGCGCTCGCCCACCACCGTGTCGAGCCCGCCGGGAAGCCGGTCGATGAACTCCAGCGCGTTGGCGTCCCGCAGGGCTTCCCGGAGCGTCTCGTCTGATACGTCCCGCAGGCCGTACAGGACGTTGTCCCGGATGCTGCCCTCGAACAGGATGGACTCCTGGGGCACGACCGAGACGAACCGGCGGTAGGTGCGCAGGTCGAGCGTCTCCATGTCGCGGCCGTCCAGCAGGATCCGTCCGGACGTGGGGCGCAGGAAGCCGATGACCAGATTGAGGATGGTCGACTTGCCCGCGCCCGAGGCCCCGACGAGGGCGACGGTCTCACCCGGGGACACGGTCAGGCTGAAGTCGCCGACCGCCTGCCGGCCCCCCTCGTACTCGTAGACCACGTCCTGGAACTCCACCACGCCACGGACGGAGTCGATCTCGGCCTTGCCCGCGTTGTTCTCCAGGTCAGGCGCCTGGAGGACTTCACCGATGGAACGTACGGCCTCCAGGCCCTTGCTGATCACCGGGGTGAGGCTCATCAGCGTGGTCACCGAGGAGGTGAGCGTCGCGAAGAAGGTGCTCAGCATCACCACGTCGCCCGGGGTGATCGGCAGAACCTGGTAGTACGCGACCCACGCCGACGTGGCGAGGAAGCCGACGCCGAGGGCGTTGAGGGTGATCCAGGCCAGCGCGCCGAACCGCCCGTTGAGCAGATCGAGCCGCAGGCCCGTACGGAGGACCTTGGACAGCGTCCCGTCGACCCGGTTGAGCGCGTCCTGCTCCAGGCCGTGCGCGCGGGTGATCGGGATGAGGTGGGTCATCTCCGTCACCCGCGAGGAGAGCTGCTCCACCTCCTGGCGGAAGCTCTCGTTGTCGGAGCGCAGCCGGGTTCGCATCCGCATCACCAGGAGGGCCGCCGCCGGGACGACGAGGAGGAAGACCGGCAGCGCGGCCGGCACCCGCACGGCGATCACGACCAGCCCGCCGCTGAGCATCCACAGCGCCGCCAGGCCCTGGTCCCCCGCCTGCTGGAGCATCTGCTCGACGCTCTCCACATCACGGATGACCTTGGTCTGGAGCACGCCGGCGCTCACCCGGGAGTGGTAGCCGATGGAGAGCTGCTGCATGCGGCGGCACAGCGCCGACCGCAGGCTCGTCCCCATCCGGCGGATCGCCCCGCTGAGGTGACGGACGTAGGCCAGGTGGAACGGGTAGTTCAGGATCAGCAGTACGAGCAGGACCCCGGTGTTGACCCACAGCTGCCAGATGGGAAGATGCCCCACCACGATGTCGATGATGTTCGCGGTGATCAGCGGCAGCAGCCACGTCGGGCTGTGCTTGACCATGAAGGCGCCGAACGCGAACGCGATGCGGCTCCGGTCCTCGCGGAACAGGTACACGAGTGTCCGCAGCGGATGCTCACCCCGATACCGATGATCCAGCGCACCGTGCACGACGGCCACCCGGCCACCCCTCCCCGACACGTGATCACATACCAGGACAAATCATCGCAGACCCCGGCGAAGAATCGCTGCGGCAGGCGGAGTACGGCGATGGCTCCGTCAGGTCCGCGACCCGGGCGTCGGTCGGCGAGCCGTGGCGGCAGGGCGGCGTCCAACCTCAGACCTTCGACAATCTTGGACCGGCCGTCAGGGCGTGCGGGGCCGCAGCACCGACAGGACGGTGGAGCCTTCGACCGACCTAGGGGGAAAGGCACCAACGGGCCCAGACGGTTTTGCCTTGGGCGTCGGGGAGTTGGGTGACGCCTGATCGGTGGGCGAGGGCTTCGACGATGGTCAGGCCGCGGCCGTGAATGGCTTCGAGGCTGAGGTGGAGGTGGCGGGGCTGTTCGGGGCCGTGATCGGTGACCTGGAGGTGGAGCTCGCCGGTCCCGGCACTCAGGGTGAGACTGACCGGGGGTTCGCCGTAGGTGATCGCATTGGCGAGAAGCTCGCCGGCCACCAGGACAACGTCGTCGGCGAGGCACTGGAGGCCCCAGGTGGCGAGGATCTCGTTGACCATGCCCCGGCTCTTGCCGACCATCGACAAGTCGTGGGGCAGATCCCAGCAGACCCAACGCGAGCCGTCCGGCATTTCAAGCATGATCACTCCTCGGGGTGACAGTGGGTGGGGTACGGGCGGACGGGTTGGCCGGGGAGACCGCCCAGAGGTCGCCCCAGATGGTCGCCTCCCGGGGCGAGCCCCGCTTTCACGAGTGGGCCCTTCGTTCACTGGCTCCGGGCCATCGGGAGTTGAACGGACCGGCCTCCGTCGCCCCGGGGAAACAGTCGTTCCGGACGTTGTCTGTAGTTGCACGGACCGGCCTCCGTCGCCCTCGGGGAAAGAACGGTCGTCCTGGACGTTGTCAGTGCTTGTACGGGCCGGCCTCCGTCGCTCCCCGGGAGGGCGGGGTGATTCTGCGGGCCGTGCCGTCGCTCACTGCGCCGCAGTCGTGTGTCCTGTACGGCGCCGGGTCGCATTCATTCCTCACCCTTCTTATCCGGACATATCTGGTTGTTTCAGTGATGCTGACTGAGAGCTCTGCGTAATACGGATGAAAGAGCTTCTCGGACGGTGTCCCGATCTATCGAACCCCTTCACAGAGTGCTCCCAGCCGACTACGTTTTCAGCTGAACGGTAAGCACATCGTGAGAACAGTTCTTGTATCAGGTGCTGTTCTATTCATGTGCGATCCCTGTATGACCGCTGCCGAACGGAGGAGAGATGCCCGCACCCGCCGAGCTCCACCCAACCGCTAGTCCACTTGCCTTCTTCGGTGCTGAGCTGCGCAACTACAGACAGCGGTCGGGCATCTCCCAAGAGGACCTGGCGGACAGAATCAATTTCAGTGCCAGCTTGATCGGCTTCGTCGAAAGGGCCCAGCGTTTTCCGAGCCGTGATTTTGTCGAGCGCTGCGACCAGGCACTGGAGTTGAAGGGCGAACTCACCCGCCTGTGGCCACTGCTGACGCGAGAAGCGAGTCCGCCATGGTTCCACGGTTGGCTGGACGTCGAGCAGCAGGCTCACACGCTACGCACCTGGCAGCCGCTCGTCGTCCCAGGTCTGCTCCAGACCGAGGAATACGCGCGGGAAGTGATCCGCGGGGAACCTTGTATTACCCAGGAGCAGGTAGCGAAGAAGCTGGAAGCACGCATGGAGCGGCAGGCGATTCTGGCTCGCACCACGCCTCCAGTGCTCTGGGTAGTGCTTGACGAAGCCGTGCTACTCCGTCCGATCGGCGGCAAGGACGTGATACGTCGCCAGCTCGAATGTCTTTTGGCGGCCGTAGAGTCTCCGCGAATCAGCATCCAAGTAGTTCCCCTGATGCTTGGAGGCACTACAGGGATTTCTGGAGGGTTTGTTATCGCCCAACTACCAGGACGAACGGATACGGTATATATCGAATCAGCCACCCATGGGTACGTAACCAGCCATTCGGACGATGTCCAGGCGATCCACCACAGGTACGACATCATCCGGACAGAGGCACACCCACAGCATGTGTCCATCGATCGGATCAGAGAGGCGATAAAGGCATGGAGTTGAGCGACGAACTGAAGGCCGCGACCTGGCGCAAGGCTACGAGAAGCGCGTCCAATGGCGGCGACTGCCTGGAGGTCGCCCCGCTGTCCGGTGGTCGGGTGGGGCTGCGGGACACCGAGGCTCCCGAGCGTGCCCCCTTCGTGGTGTGCGCCGGCGTCTGGGACGCCTTCATCGACGGTGCCAAGAAGGGCGAATTCGACTTCTGACCCCGACCCTCGTAAGCACAGGAAGCCCTCGGCCGCAGCCGAGGGCTTCCCGGTGTACGAACGGGGCCTCTGTACCAGGCCGGCCCCCGGCCTGGAGACATCGTCCACTGTGACCCGGTTTGGACATCGGTTTTGCTCTGACGAAGCAAGTTCTTTCGATCTCTAGAACGCTGGAGGAGGGAACGACCAATGGCAGATCGAAGCCGCATCGAATGGACCGAGGTCACGTGGAACCCGACGACCGGGTGCGATCGCGTTTCGGCCGGTTGTGATAATTGTTATGCACTTACGCTTGCGAAGCGGCTTAAAGCCATGGGTGCCGCTAAGTACCAGAACGATGGCGACCCTCGCACCAGCGGACCGGGCTTCGGGGTGACCATGCATGAAGACACGCTGACAGCGCCACTCCGCTGGCGCGAACCCCGACTGGTTTTCGTCAACTCCATGAGCGACCTGTTCCATGCGCGTGTCCCCATCACCTTCGTCCGTCAAGTCTTCGACGTCATGGCAGCGACGCCTCAGCACACCTACCAAGTGCTGACAAAGCGTGCCACTCGGCTCGCGCGCATCGCCCACCAGCTCCCATGGCCGGACAATGTCTGGATGGGAGCCAGTGTCGAGAACCGACAGGTGACAGCCCGAGTCGACTCTCTACGACACGTGCCGGCCGCCGTGCGGTTCGTATCCGCGGAGCCCCTTCTAGGCTCACTGAGCGGTCTCGACCTCACGGACATCCACTGGTTGATCGCCGGTGGGGAGAGCGGTTCCGGCGCCCGGCGTGTCGACCCCGATTGGGTACGTGAGCTCCGCGATCAGTGTCTTAAGGACGAAGTCGCCTTCTTCTTCAAACAATGGGGTGGCAGGACCCCCAAGGCCGGGGGACGCACGCTGGACGGGCGCATCTGGGGTGAGATGCCGTCACGCCGCCCAGCCGTCCCACACTCCGCCCGCCCTATGACGGCTTAGCTCGAGTGATCATCTCCAGGTGAAAGTCACCTTTGCCGCTATTGTCAATGACTCCCGCGCCGTTCAGGCGCTTCACCGCATTTCTGATATGTGGTATCCAGGCTGATCCGAGCGTGGTGCCTTAAACGTCCGCCACATAGTCGGCGATGCGGAACGTTCCATGTTGGGCCAGCAACTTCTGAAGATTGTTTTCGATCGCCGCGACCCACTTCGGTTCCTGATCCTTCTGGTGCCTTGCGCGGTCGAAGACCGGCGGCTCTCCTTCGTCGTCGAAGAGCGATCCCTGCCCAAAGGCTTCCCGCTTTCGGCGTTCTCTGGCCGCAACGTCGTTTCGCCATGCCTCGTGCCAGTCCATGCCCGACTTCCCCAGGGCGTCGGCGATACCCAACAAGGACACCGTCCTGGACGAGCTGGTCGAGCGCGTCAGACCCGCGCCTTCGTGGTCACTCCCAGTCCGACTGGCGGCGGACGCTCCGCGACTTCGCCGTCTCCCGGCGGGAGCTGCTGCGGCATCCGGGAGTGCTGCAACTGGTCGCCACCAGACCGGTGACGACGCCGGACGCCATACGCATGCTGGAGGCCATCGTGACCATGCTGAGGGACGCGGGGTTCGGGCTGCGTGAGGCGTTCCACCTGATGAACACGGTCGCGATGTTCACCACCGGCCACTGCCTGGCCGAGGTCGACCCGCCTGGTGAGCCCCCGATGACGATTCCCGAGATGGACCCGGCCGAGTTCCCCAACGCAACCGCCGCGATCCAGGACGGGCTCGGCACCCCCGAAGACCATCAGGCCCGCTACGACTTCGCCATCGACGCCTTGTCCAGAGGCTTCTCATCCACGCGAACGCCCGAGCAGGGCTGACACCGCCCCCTCCCGCCCAAGCCAGGGCGACCGCCCCCGTCGGGGAAGGACGCGGCGGCCGAGCGCTAGTTGCCGACCACACCTTCCTGCGGCGCAGGTGAAGCCGCCTGCTCGGGGGCCCGGGACGGGCGCGGGACGTACAGCCAGGCCGGGTGGTCGAAGTTCTTCGCCCGCGCCCGGACCTTCGTGAAGCGGGAGGGATCCAGGCTCGTTCCCCCTTCCTCCACGTACCTGCTGAACGCCTCCGACGAGATGATCGCCGCGACGAAGGTGCTGTCGGGGTCGCTGTCGCACAACGCGTCTATCAGGGGCTCGCAGTTCAGCAGCCGGTGGATGTCGTTCACCGCCCGCGCGATGCCCGTCATGACCGAGCCGTCCTCCTCCAGCGACCCCACGTGCACGGCCGCCCGCAGTCGCAACCGGGGGCCATGGTCCTGCTCGAAGACCCTCTGGTCGGTACGCGCCAGCTCGTCCTGCAGGTTGTCGAGGAAAGGGTGGACGAGCAGGGGAAGCGTCTCCACGGGTAGCAGGGCGACCAGCTCGTCCCCCGGCCTCTGCAACAACGACACCGACTCCCATGGCTCGCTCAGCGAGCTGCGCTCACAGGCGTTCGTCAGGGCCGTGTGGATCTCGTGGTGGATGAACGGAAGCAGGGCATCTGGCTGCTGGCCGTAACCCGACGCGTCCACCGTCAGAAGCGCGCGGTACGGGCTCATCTCGGACATTTAACATCCTCCTGTCATCTGGGGCACACTGTGCGATCATGCGTCGCCGCGTCACCCTGGCGAAGCACCGTCGAACCCGGCTCGTACGTCCGCGGGAGACCCGCCGAGACCAGACTCCCCCGCGCCCCCGGGGAAACGACCCCGGCCAGACCATCCACCACCTCATCTTGTGCGGGCAGGCGGTACCCGGCAACACGATCTTCGCTTCCACGGCTAAGGGGATGTTCTCGACGGCACGGCCGGATCTGAATAACGGACCAACCCCCACGGCGGCAGGCCAGGCCTCCCGGCCGACTTCCTGATCGCGGCCGACGGCCGCGTGCTCGCCGCCGAATACGGTGATCACGCCTCCGACCAGGGGCCCGTAGAGGAGCTCAGGGGGAAGTTGGGAGGGTTGACAGAACTCCAACGAGTTGCAACACTTCCCAACAGCTCACAAGTGGACTCGCATCGGCCTGCACGCCGGGCGGGCGCTTGTGACCGGGGTTCCCTTCAGGGGCTTTGGCGCCGTGAAGGACGCAAGGCCGCATAGGAGTGGTTCGGTTGGGTTCCAGGCAAGATCCCGCAGATGTTCTGATCGTGGGAGGGGGGACCTCGGCGGGCGTCGCGGCCAAGCACCTCGCCGGGGCCGGATTCAAGGTGGTCTGCCTTGAGCAGGGTACCTGGGTGGATCCGGGAGAATTGCCAGGTAACAAGCCCGAGTACGAACTGCTCGGGTCCAAGGACTGGCATCCGAGCCCGAACGTCCGCGGGCGTCGCGAGGACTACCCGGTGGACACCACCGACGCCGACCTGCCGGTGTGGATGTACAACGGCGTGGGCGGCTCGAGCGTGCTCTACGGCGGCATCTGGGCGAGGCCGCTGCCCGCCGACTTCCGGGTGCGCACTCTCGATGGTGTCGCCGATGACTGGCCCATTGCCTACGACGAACTGCTCCCCCACTACCAAGCGGTCGAGCGCGAGATGAGCGTCGCCGGCCTCGCGGGGAACCCCGCCTACCCGCCGGGCTTCGAACCGCCGCTCCCGGCCGCGCCAATCCACCGGACCGGCCGCCTCATGGCCGAGGGCATGAACCGGCTGGGCTGGCACTGGTGGCCCGGCACCAACGCCATTCCGACGGAGAACCGCGGCCACGAGGGCAAGTGCGTCCGCTACGCCATCTGCCGGATGGGCTGCCCGGAAGGCGCCAAGTCCTCCACCGACGTCACTCACTGGCGGGACGCCGAGTCGCTGGGGGCCAAGGTGATCACCCGGGCGCGGGTGGCGCGGGTGACGCTGGACGAACGCGGCCGCGCCAACGGGGCCGTCTACCTGCGGGACGGCCGCGAGTACTTCCAGGCCGCGTCGGTGGTCCTCATGGCCGCCGGCGGCATCGGAACGCCCCGGTTGCTCCTCATGTCCGCCTCCGACCGCTTCCCGGACGGCCTGGCGAACTCCTCCGGGCTGGTCGGAAAGCGCCTGATGCTCCACCCGTACGCCGTGTCCGTCGGCGTCTACGACGACGACCTGGAGAACTGGCTGGGGCCCGCGGGAGAGCACATCGGTTCGATGCAGTTCTACGAGACCGACAAGTCACGCGGCTTCGTCCGCGGCGCGAAGTGGTCGCTGCTGCCCATCGCCGGGCCTCTGGAAGCCGCGGAGAAGTGGACGGACAAGAGCAGCCTCAGCGGCGAGGAGCTTTGGGGAGAAGGCTCGGCCGACCGGATGAAGTCCTTCGTGCGCATGCTGCAGTGGCACGTCGTTCCTGAGGACCTTCCGGAGGAGACGAACTTCGTCGCGTTGCACCCGTCCCTCACCGACTCCGACGGCCTACCGGCCGCCAAGGTCCGCTACCGGGTCTCCGACAACACCAACAAGATCATCGACTTCCACCTGGCCAGGACGCTGGAGGCGCACGAGGCCGCGGGCGCCCAGAAGACCTGGATCGCGGGGCGGAACTTCATGACAGGCCACAACACCGGCACCGCCAAGATGGGCGACGACCCGGCCACCTCGGTGGTCGACCGCTTCGGCCGCGCCCACGACGTGCCGAACCTGTACGTCATCGACGCGAGCGTGTTCACCACCTCGACCGGGGTGAACCCGACCGCGACGATCTGCGCGCTGGCCAGGCGCACCGCCACCTACATCGCTTCCAACGCTCGGGAACTGGAGGTCGCCTCGTGAGCGAGCCTAACCTTCCGGATGAACTGGGTGACGCTTCGAGGGCCCGCCTCACCGCGCTGGCCGACGTCCTGATCCCCGGCGGGTCCGGCCTCCCGTCCGCCGGTGAGGCCGACGTGGCGGGTCAGTGGATCGAGCGCGTGCTCGGCGCCAACCCCGACCTCACCGGCCCGGTCGCGCACGTGCTGGGCATCGACGGTGCGCCTGACGAGGTGCTGGCCAAGCTGCGGTCGCAGGAGCGGGAGGTCTTCGACGGTTTCGCGTTCGCCGTCGGCGGCGCCTACTTCATGAACCCGGCGGTTCGCCGCGTCCTCGGCTACCCGGGTGTCGCGCCGCGCCGGATGCCGGCCGCCGAGGGGGAGGCCGAGTACTACCTTGAGGACGACATCCTGGGGCCGGTCGTCGAGCGCGGCTCCATCTACCGCCAGGTGCCCGCGTAGTCCGAGGCGACTGCGTTGATCCGGCGCAGGGGCCGGACGACGCCGCGGCCCGTGCAGGGGCCGCAGGATCCTGTGGTGGCTCGATAGTCCCCCGCACTCACGCGAAGGGCGCATGGCGGCGAGGTGAGCGATGTCAACGCCGTCATGCGCCCGCTGTGTGGCGTCGGCTCAGCCCCAGGACTGCTCGGTCATCGAGCGGAACGCGACTTCCAGCAGCCGGTAGTGGCGCGGCCGAGTGAGGGCGAAGACCACCATCTCGGCCACGTCCTCCGGGCGCATCATGTCCGCCAGTTCCGGCATGTCGGGCGTGCGCAGGCCCCGACCCATGCCGAAGCCGGTGGCGACGCCGCCGGGGCAGATGTTGGTGCACCGGATGCCGCTGCCGCGCAACTCGTGGTCGAGCGACCGGGTGAACCCCACGGAGGCGAACTTGGTCGCCACATAGGCGGCCTCGTCCGGGAGGCCGCGCCGGCCCGCCTCGGAGGCCACGGTGATGACGTCACCGGCTCCGCGCGCCTTGAGGTGCGGCAACGTCGCCCGGACGGTGTGGAAAAGGCCACGGACGTTGACGTCCACCATCTCGTCGAGGTCCGCGACCGGGGTGCTCTCGAACGGCCCCCAGGAGCCGACGCCCGCGTTCGCCACGACGATGTCCAGGCCGCCGAAGCGGTCGGTCGTCGCGGCCACGGCCGCCTCCACCTGGGCGAGGTCCCGGACGTCGCAGGCCGTGCCCACGCAGTCCGGCAGGCCGAGTTCCGTCCCTGAACGCGACGCCACGCCGAGCCGCACGCCCTCCGCCGCCAGGGCGTGCGCCACCGCGGCGCCGATGCCGCCGCTCGCCCCCGTGATGAAGGCCACTTTTCCGCTAAGCGATGTCATGCCACGCTTCCCTTTCCCATAGGCGAAAAAAACTGCGGTTGAGGGTTCACGTGACCCGGACGGCGTCGGCCCACGGTTCGGCGACGGTCGTCACCGGCTCGCCCCGTTCGGCGGCCGCGTGGACGCTCAGCGCGAGCAGGTGGTCCTGGCAGGCGTCGGCCAGCGGGTACGGCGCGGGGCCCTCGCCGCGCCGCCAGAGCGCCGTCCGCTCCAGGCAGGTCGCGATGGCGATCTCCTCGTCGGACATCCGCGCGCCCGGGTACGGGTTGCGGTAGAGCACCCTATCCGCCCAGGTCAGCGTGTCGAGGTCCGCGCCCTCAAGGTTGCCGTCCAGCCCGGTGTGGCGGCGTACGATCGGCGCGCTCAGCGGCGTGCCATCGTCCCCGGCCCAGGTGACCTGGTCGCCGACCACCTCACCGTGGCTGCCCCGCACGATCAGGCGCCGCCGGCGCAGCGGGTTGAACCACTGCCCCTCCGTGAAGTCGTAGACGCCGGTGCGGCCGGCCATCTCCAGGATGGACAGGGTGTGCTCGGCCGCCCGTACCTTCTGGACGTCCGGCCATCCGCCGCGGTCGGGTCCCTCCAGCACCGGCCCGGTGGTGTGAACGGCGTGCACCCGCGCCGGCTCGCCGCGGACCCCGAGCAGGGTCCGCAGCAGCGCGATGGCGTGATAGTCGTGCGTCCAGGAGACCTCCGCGGAGGTGACCTCGCCCAGTACGCCCTGGTCGATGAGGCCGCGCACCGCCGCCACGATAGGGAGGTAGGGGTGCTGTTCGGCCACCTGGACCAGGTCGGCGGCCCCCAGGTCGGCCCACAGCCGGCGCAGGTCGTCGACGTCCTCGGCCGGCGGCGTCTCCGACAGGACGGCCACGTCAAGACCGACGAGCGTCCGCAGGACGCCAGGGTTGGCGGTCCTCGGCACCGAGGTGACGACGACCTCCGGGGCGCCGGCCGCGACGAGGTCCTCCGGTCGCCGGTACGTGGGGATCTCCCATTCCCGTTCCAGCCGCGCGCCCACCTCGGGGCGGCGCGTCACCGCGCCGACGCACTGGAACCGGTCCGGGGCCTGCCGGGCCAGGCGGAGGTAGAAGTCCGCCCGCCACCCGTGGCCGACCACCCCGAACCGTACCGGCTCCCGCCGTGGCGCCTCGACGGAGGACGGGGACGCCTCATCACTCAGCACGCTGGAACTCCTTGTCGTGACGGGGGTGGTCACCGCACAGGTCAGGGGACGAGGACGGCGCGGGCGCGGATCTGGCCGGACTTGAGGAGGCCGAGTACCTCGTTGGCCTCGGCCAGGGGGTAGTCGGCGTGGACGGCGCGCAGTTTGCCGGCCGCGGCAAGGTCGAGGACCTCGCGCATCTGCCGGCGGTTGCCGAGGACGGAGCCGAGGACGGTCTTCTCGTCGCCGATGTCGACCGGGCCGACGGTCTCGGACACGCCGAGCACGATCCGGCCGCCGGGCTTGGTGATGCGCATCGCCTCGGCCACCGACGCGGCGGACGGCGCGAAGACGATGGCGGCGTCCAGCGTGGCGTCGGCGACGAAACTGCCGCCCTCGCCCTTCGGGCTGTAGGACTTCAGCGCGCCCAGCTCCTCGGCTACGGACCGGTGGACGGCGCTGCGGGTCACCGCGTACACCTCGGCGCCGGTGAGGGCGGCCATCTGGATGACCATGTGTCCGACGCCGCCGACGCCGAGGACGGCGACCTTCTTGCCCGGCGACAGGTCGGCCTTGGTCACCGAGCCGTACGCGGTGATGCCGGGGCAGAACAGCGGCGCCGCCTCGGTGTCGGTGACGTTGTCCGGGATCGGGTAGGTGTACGCGGACTCGGCGAGCATGTACTCGGCGTAGCCGCCGTTCAGGGTCTCGCCGGTGATCTGCCGCTTGCGGCACAGCTGCTCGCGCCCCGAGAAGCAGTACTCGCACACGCCGCACGTCGCCCAGATCGGCTGCACGCCGACCCGGTCGCCGACGGCCAGGTGGGTGACGGCCGAGCCGACCGACGCGACCGTGCCCACGACCTCGTGGCCGGGGATGATGGGGAACGAGGCCGGGGTGCCGGGCAGCCAGTCGCCCTCGACCATGTGCAGGTTGGACCGGCAGACGCCGCACGCGGTCACCTTGATGACAATCTGCGTCGCCGACGGGGTGGGATCGGCGACCTCGCGAAGCCGCAGGGGCTTGTCCTCGATCGGGGCGGCTTGTTCGAGCAGGACTGCCTTCATGTAGGTGCTTTCTCTGAGAAGACCACACCGGTGGGCTGGGACCCACCGAAGGCGCGCTCGGCCCTTGATGTGGGCCAAGCGGCACCGTCGGGAAACGTGACCGGCCGCGACCGGCCGATGTCCGCTACGCGCGGCGGAGCCGAGCCGGAGACCTTTAGAAGCGGTCAGGTCCGGACGGGCCCGCCGTGCGCCGGGCGTGCTGGGATCAGGCCGAGGGAGGCGTGAGGATGCCGCGCTCCACCAGCTTCTCGATGTTCCCGGCGCGTCGGACGTCCTCGCGGGCGAGCCAGCCCTCCTGGGGCAGTTCCTTGGCGTACTGGTTCTTCTCGTAGAGCGGCTTCTCGTAGATCGCCGCGTACTGCTCGGTGCGCAGGTCCTTGAACCAGTTGGTCACGCCGTTGAGCATGCGGTTGCGGCGCAGCGCCTCGACGTCGACGACCGTGCTGATGAACGAGTCGCCCGGAACCACGCCCTCCTGCCGGGTGACGATGCGGCCCTTGTTGTCCACGATCATGGAGCGGCCGCCGAACAGGTCGTACATGTGCCCGTCGTCGTTCATCTGCGGGCCGAGGTTCGGGGAGATGACGTACACCTGGTTGAACATGGCGTGGGCGCGGTTCTGCAGCTCCCACATGCCGTGGCTGACCTGCGGGTCGATCAGCGTGGAGCGGATGATGATCTCCGCGCCGTTCATCGCCAGGCCACGGGCGATCTCGGGGTAGGCGCCCTCGTGGCAGATGATGTAGCCGATGTTGCCGATCTCGGTCTTGGCGACCGGGAAGATGGCGTCCAGCGCGTTGCCGTTGCCCTTCTTCTCCACCCACTCGTCGTAGATGTCGTGCGGGTTGGTGGTACCGAGCGCGCCGCCCTCGTAGGCGTCGCTCGTGGCCTTGGCCCGCTTGTAGACGACCTCGCCCTCGGGGCTGATGATGAATGCGACGTTGAACAGGTGCCCCGGGAAGTCGGGGTCGCGCACCATCAGCAGTTCGGCCGCGATGTAGGTGTTGAGCTGCCGGGCCTTCTGGGCCAGCACCTCGGTCTCGGGACCGGGGATGTCCAGGGCGAACGCCTCGTGCGCCGCCCGGTTGCCGGCCGCGAAGTCCATGGGCATGCCCTGGATCGCCATCTCCGGCAGAACGATCAGCTTGACGGGCGCGCCCTCGGTGGCGGCGACCTGAACCGCTGGGTCCATGAAGTCACAGATTCGCTTGGCGCTTTCCAGAGCGTCCTCGCGCTTCTTCATCGTGACAATGCGCGGCGAGATCGCAACCACTGCGTACGGGTCGACCACAGTCGATTCCTCCTGATTCATGCGCCTCGGCGGGATGCCGCTCGGCACTTCTCTTACAAAAAGCGTCTTTGCTCGCGCGGGGGGTGCGGGTCACACCAGGGACGGAGCATGACGTGGATCGGTGATGACGACCGATTACGGCGCACGAAGGCAGCGTCGCCCCTGCCTTGGCGCTCGGGGGGTTAGGTAATCGATGTCACAGCATTAGAACCCAACCGTAAACACCCTCCCTGTTACGTGTCAAGCAAATCGCCCGGCGGATCTAATAGCGGTAAACGCGCAGGTCAACCCATAGGGTCGCCAGGAACAGCGGTCAGCCCGCACTGTTTTCCGGCCCCGGCCGGCGGCGGGTACGAGAGCCACACCGGGCGGCGTCCCCGGGCACGGGGGCCACCCGCCCACGGGCCGCCTCGGGCACCGGACCACGGCCGCGCCGAGCCCCGGCGGTCGTCACGCTCCGGCGACGGCCACCGTCTCCGCGTCCTCGCTCAGGATGATCTCTCCCGAGCCGCGGGGCACCAGACGCACCGGGATGACCGTGTTGATCGGATCGCAGCGGTCCCCGTCCAACCGGGCGAACAGCCGTTCCGCCGCCAGCCGTCCGAGCAGCTCGGGGGACTGCTCAAGCACCGTGATCGCGGGCGACAGGACGTCCGCCAGCGCGAAGTCGCCGAACGACACCATGGCGATGTCGGTGCGCTTGCGGTCGTGGAGCGTCTTCACCACCCCCAGCGACGTCTCGGAGCGGGCGCTGAAGATGGCCGTCGGCGGCTCGTCGAGGTCCAGGAAGTCGCAGGTGCGCCCCCGGGCCACGGCGGCGTCCGCGCAGTCGGTCGCCACCAGCCCGGCCACCACGGGGACGCCGGCCTCCTGCAGCGCGTCGACGTACCCCGCGTGCCGGTCGCGGGAGGTCTCGATCTCCAGGTCGTCGCTGACGAAGGCGATCCTCCGGTGACCGTAGCGGAGCAGGTGACGCACGGCCGTCCGTGCGCCGCCGCGGTCGTCGAAGGTCACGACGTCCGCCGGGAAGTTCCTGGGATGACGGTCCACGAACACCACCGGCGTCTCGGTGGACGCCAGGTACGACAGGTCCGAGGCGTGCGGCGTGATGATCATGCCGGCGACCCGGCGCTGCCGCAGGCCGTCCACGATCGCGACCTCGCGGTTCGGCAGCCGCCTGTTGCTGGTCACGATGACGTTCAGCCCGCGCCGCAGCGCCGCGAGCTCGATCTCGCTGATCACCGCCGCGAAGAACGGGTCGGCGATCGACTCCACGACCACGCCGATCGTGTCGTCCACGCCCCGGCGGAGCGACCTGGCCAGCAGGTCGACACGGTATCCGAGCCGGACGACCGCCTCCTGCACCCGGCGGCGGGTCTCCGCGGACACCCGCGGGTCGCCGTTGATCACCCGCGAGGCGGTCTTGGCGCTGGTGTTGGCCGCCGCGGCGACGTCACTGAGCCGTACCAGTTTCTTCATCGCGACACCCGGCCGGGCAGCACGACGGACAGCGGACTGTCGTTCATCAAACGGCTCGCCGTCCTCTCAGACGATGCGGCGCTCACGGCCCGCAACCGGCGACACACCGGACCGACGCTGATCGAATCACGTCCTGCCCACTCCTCTCAAGTGGGGAATGAGCCGGCCCCAGTCATAGTCCTGTACGTAGTACTCGCGCACGCTGTACGTCCCGTCGATGGTGTCCTTGAGCGACTCCGGACCGGGGAAGCCGATCACCCGCCAGCCGACCCGGTCGCGGTTGCCGCCGTAGACCGGATCGCCGTAGAAGCCCTGCCGGGTGTGCGCCACCAGGGCGTCGAAGAACGACAGCCCGTCGTCGAAGGCGTACACCTGGATCGTGAGATTGCCGTCCTCGCCGGTGAGCCCGACGGGTGCCGGCCTCGGCCGGCCGGACACCTGCTCCAGCACGGCGTCCTGCTCCGGGTCGCCGAGCGAGACGAAGTCCGCGCCGAACCGCTCGCGGGCGATCGCGTCCAGGTCGCGCACCCCCTGCCGGTAGGTCTCCCGCAGGTCCGCGATGCGGGCGCGCCAGGCGTCGGCGAGCTTGCCGCTCAGCCGCAGGAACCCGCTGCCGTCCGCGGCGGCGTACACGGCGTCGATGCCGGACAGGTACCGGTCGATGAAGCGCACGGCGCCCGCCTCACGCGCGCCGGGATCGTGGTCGGTCGGGATGACGCGCGCGGTCGCCGCCTCGATCGTGTCCCACTCGTGGTCGTCGAAGAAGAGCCGCTCGTCCGAGTCCCCATCCGCAGGCGGGGGAACGACCGGCCAGTCTGCCATCGATGTCACGTCTCCTCCTCAGCTCGTCGGCGCCGCGGCCCGGCCGGAGCGCCCCTGCGGCAAACGTTCGGTACGCCCCTTCGCGTGGACGCCCGCGATGTAGTCGGCGCACCGCCAGGCGTTGGCCATGATGGTGAGCGTCGGGTTCACCCCGGTCGCCGTGGGGAAGCTCGCGCCGTCCAGGACGTAGAGATTGTCGACGTCGTGCGCCTGGCACCACTCGTTGAGGACGGTGGTGGCGGGGTCGGTGCCCATGCGTACCGTGCCGTGCTGGTGGCAGGTGTTCCCGCTCGCCCGGCCGCGTTCGAGGTACACCGGGATCGTCTTCCACGCGCCCGCGGCCTGCAGGATCTCCACGTTCTTGTCGACCTGCCACTTGGCCAGGCGGATGTCGTTGGGGTGCGCCTTGTGGGTGATCCTGGCCACTGGCAGGCCCCAGGCGTCCTTGACCGTGGGGTCGAGGTCCACCCGGTTGGAGGCCACGGGCATGTCGTGCAGCGTGTGCCCGATCTTCATGGCGTGGTTGTAGAAGTCGCGGTCGGCGTCCTTGGCGGCGCCGCCCCACTGCGGCCGTCCCGGGAAGTTCCAGTTGATCGGCTGGCCGACGTGTGAGGCGCCGATCAGCGCGCCGCCGATGTGCCCGCGGTCATGGTCGGTCTCGTAGAACTGGAAGGACCCGCCGCTGATGTAGTTGCCGGGGAACCCGTACAGCGGTTCCGCGTCGTTGAACAGGCCGACGGCGAACAGGTACTCGTGGAAGGTGGCGTTGCGCCCGACCTGCCCGCTGCTGTTGGCGAGGCCGTCGGGGTGCTGCCGGGACTTCGACAGCAGCATGAGCCGCGCCGACTCCACGGCCCCCAGGCACAGCAGGACCAGCGCGGCCTCCTGCTCGACCTCCCGGCCGTCGGCGTCGATGTACAGCACACCACGGGCCCGGCCGTCCGGCCCGACGGTCACCTCGCGGACGTAGGACTCCGGCCGCAGTTCGAGGTTGCCGGTCGCCAGCGCCTCCGGCACGAAGGTGTCCAGCGTCGAGGAGCGCATGCCGCTGGGGTCCCCGTACCCGTTCCAGAAGCTCGTCCAGTTCGAGGGAGTACGCCCCCGGTACGGCTTGGTGACGATCGCCTGCGGGATCGGCATCGCGTTGATGCCCAGCTTCTCGCACGCCTCGTAGAACCGTTTGCCCGCCCGGGTCGGCGGCAGCGGCGGGGTCGGGTACGGCCTGCTGCGGTACGGCTCGTGGGCGTCCGCGCCGTCCAGGCCCGCGCAGCCGAAGGCCCACTCCACCTTGGACAGGTACGGTTCCAGGTCGTCGTAGCCGATCGGCCAGTCGGCGAGGCTGGCGCCCTCGATGTCACCATGCAGCGTGCGCATGCGGAAGTCGGACGGGCGCGGGCGCGGCAGCCAGCCCGCCCAGTGCACCGTCCCGCCGCCGACCATCTGCGGGACCATCGAGAACGGTGTCGGGACGGCGGTCTCGTTCTCCTCCGTCCGGACGGTGCGCGGGTTGACCCGGGGGTCGGACCACAGGTACGTCCGGTTGAGGAACTTGATCTCGTCGCCGGAGAAGTGCTCGCGCGGCCGTAGCCACGGCCCGCGATCCAGGCCGACGACCTTCAGGCCGGCCTTGCACAGCACCTTCGCGGCGGTCGCGCCCGAGGCGCCCATTCCGACGATGAGAACGTCGACCGGGTCAGGTTTCCTTGCGTATTGCATGCAGCTCACCTCTCAAGCGGAGCGGGCCGGGGCTTTCGCCCCGGCCCGCTCGCACATCACGCGGTCTGTACCAACTTCCGATTGCTTCGCGCCTGGTACACCTTGTCCATCACCACGGCCACGACGAGGATGGTGCCCTTGATCAGGTACTGGTTGAACGAGGGCACGTTCATCATGTCCAGGCCGGTGTCGATCTCGCTGACCAGGATCGCGGCGAGAACGGTGCCGAGGATCGAGCCCCGGCCGCCGGACAGGCTGGTGCCGCCGATGACCGCGACCATGATCACTTCGAGCTCGTAGCCGTTCGCCGCCAGCGGCGAGGCCGACGACAGGCGGCCGGTCAGGATGAGCCCGCCGAGCCCGGCGAGCAGCCCGCTGATCGCGAACACGATCACGATGGTCCGCCGGACGTTGATGCCGGCCAGCCGCGCGTTCTCCGCGTTGCCGCCCAGCACGAACAGGCCGCGCCCGAACGGGGTGGCCTTGAGCATGAACGCGATCAGCACCGCGAGCACCAGGAACAGGACGGTGACCGCCGGGACCGGGCCGATGTTGGTCAGGCCGAACCAGTCGAACAGCGGGTCGGAGAACGTGACGCCCGCGGTGTTCGAGCTTCCGATCGCGAAGGCCACCATCAGGTAGGCCAGGCCACGGGCCACGCTCATCATGCCCAGCGTGACGGCGAACGGCGCGAGCTTCAGCCGCGATATCAGCAGGCCGCTGGCGGCGCCGAGCAGCGCCGTCACCAGCAGGGCGATGAGCACGGTGAGGACCGCGGGCAGCCGGACCGGGTTGGCGGCGGTGAACGCCGTGCCGAGGAGGCCGGCGCCGATCGCGCCGCCGAGGGCCATCATCGAGCCCACCGACAGGTCGATGCCGCCGAGCGAGCCGCAACTGATGATGACGACCGTCATGCCGAGGCCGACGATGCCGAACATCGAGGCGCTGCGCAGCAGGTTCTCGATGCTGTCCAAGGACAGGAACTCCGGCGCCCGGCTGGTGAACCCGGCCGCAAGTAGGGCGATCATCAGGACGAGCGCGAGTTGCTGCCCCTGCACGGGGAGCCCGCGAAAGGCCCCGGACGCCCTCGCTCCACGTCGGCGGCCGGGAATCTGTGCTGGCAACGACGACATCTAACCGAACCTGCTCTCTGCGCGTCCGAACCGAAGCGACCTGTGCGTCCTCATGTCCGCCTCCGGAGCCGCGCGATGCCGTCGAGGCTGATGGCGAGCAGCAGCACCAGGCCGGTGACGACGTACTGGATCGGCGTCGAGGCGCCGAACAGGTTGAGCGCGTTCTGGATGACCCCGACGGTGAAGACGCCGATGAGGCTGCCGATGACCGAGCCCCGGCCGCCGACCAGGCTGGTGCCGCCGATCACGACCCCGGAGATCGCGATCAGCTCGTATCCCACGCCGTTGACGGTGTCGGCGCTGGCCAGCCGCGAGGTCAGGATGATCCCCGCCAGGCCGGCGAGGAGGCCCAGCAGCGTGTACACGAGGATCTTCGTCCGGTCGACCTTCAGGCCGCTGAGCCGTGCCGCCTCCGGGTTGCCGCCGATGGCGTAGATGGTGCGGCCGACCGACATGCGCCGGGACGCCCACCAGAGCGCGGCGACGACGATCGCGAACAGCCAGACCGGCGTCGGGATGCCGAACAGCGCGCCCTGTCCGATGAACGCGAAGTCGTGCGGCATGGGGTCGAAGTGGATCGGGTACCCGCCGGTGAACAGGTACACCAGGCCGCGCACGAAGATCATGGTGCCGAGCGTGGCCATGAACGGCTCGATGTGCGTCTTGGTGATGATCAGGCCGTTGACGAAGCCGATCGCGCCGCCGACGGCCAGGCCGACTAGGACGGCGAGCGGCACCGGAAGCTTGAAGTCGGTGACGAACGAGGAGTTGCTGGCCGATCCCGCCACCAGCGAGGCGGTCACCGCGCCCACCAGGCCGACGGTGGAGCCGACCGACAGGTCGATGCCGCCGGTGATGATGACCAGGGTCATGCCCGCGGCGATGACGCCGGTGATGGCCACGACCCGGGCGATGTCCAGGAAGTTGGAGAACGACAGGAAGGCCGGTGAGACGCCGCTCAGCACGATCACCAGGCCGAGCAGCACGACGCCGCTCGCCACGTTCTCGGCACGGATGTTCGGTCTGGCCCAGCGGCCCTTCTTCGGCGCGTCGGCGTCGACCGGGCTGCCCATCTGCGCGGTGGAGCTCACGCCTTCGACCCTTCTTTCGTTGGCTTGCGTCCAGAGACGGGCGCCGACGAGGCGGCCGGCCTGAGCCCGGAGGCGTACATCACGATCGCCTCCTCGCTGAAGTCCTCGCGGGCGAGCTCACCGGCGATCCGTCCCTCGTGCATGACGAGGATGCGGTCGCTCATCCCCATCACCTCGGGGAGGTCCGACGAGATCATGATGATCGTGGCGCCCTGCCCGGCGAGGTCGTCGAGCAGTCCGTGGATCGCGGCCCGCGCGCCGACGTCGACGCCGCGGGTGGGCTCGTCCACGATGAGGATGTCGGAGCCGGCGAACAGCCATTTGGCCAGCACGACCTTCTGCTGGTTGCCGCCGCTCAGCCGGCCGGTCTCCTGCTCGATGCGCGAGGGGTGGACCCGCAGATCCTGGATGAGCCGCTTGGCCGCCTGCCGCTCCGCGCCGCGGTCGAGCTGTCCCCACCGGCTCACCTTGGCCAGGCTGGCAAGGGTGATGTTGTGCGCGTTGGTCATCGGCAGCACCGCGCCCTGGTGCTTTCGGTCCTCGGGCACCAGGCCGATGCCGTGCCGGATGGCGGTGCCCGGCGAGTCGACGGTGACCGCCTCGCCGTTGACGAACACCTCGCCGGAGCCGATCGGGTCGGCGCCGAAGACGGCGCGGGCCAGTTCGGTGCGGCCGGAGCCGACGAGCCCGGCGAGGCCGAGGATCTCGCCGGCGTGGGCGGTGAAGCTGACGTCGTTCAGCTTGGCGTTCGACAGGTTCGACACCCGGAGCGTCTCGCGGCCGCGCTCGTGCTCGGTCTTCGGGAACAGCTCCGACAGCTCGCGGCCCACCATCATCGTGGCCAGGGCGTGGGAGTCGGTGGTCTTGGCGTCGACGGTGGTCACGATCTTGCCGTCCCGCAGGATGGTGGCCCGGTCGCAGATCTCGCCGACCTCGTCCAGGCGGTGTGAGACGTAGAGCACCGAGACGCCGTCGGCCTTGAGCGCGCGCATCAGCGTGAACAGGCGCTCGATCTCCGACTCGGTGAGCGACGCCGTCGGCTCGTCCATGGTGATGATGCGGGCGTTCATCGACAGTGCCTTGGCGATCTCGACGAGTTCCTGCTCGGCGGTGCCGAGGCGGCCGACCAGCGTCCGCGGGTCGATCTTCAGCGAGAGGCGCTCCAGGATCTCGCCGGCCTGCCGGTAGCAGGCCGGCCAGTCCACCAGCCAGGGGGCGCCCTTGCGGCGGGGCAGGCGGTTGAGGAAGACGTTCTCGGCGACGCTGAGGTAGGGCAGCACGCTGAGTTCCTGGTGGATGAAGGCCAGGCCGGCCTCCTGCGCCTGCTTGGGCCCGGTGAACTCGACCGGCGCGCCGTCGATGACGATCGACCCGGTGTCCCGCGGGATCACCCCGTTGAGGATGTTCAGCAGCGTCGACTTGCCGGCGCCGTTCTCGCCCAGCAGTCCCAGGACCTCACCGCGCCCGACCGACAGGTCGACGCCGTGGAGCACCTGGACGCTGCCGTACGACTTGGTTATGCCCTCCATGCGCAGGAGGGGCTGTGGAGTCGATGAAGCGACCATGGCATGCCCCCTTTCTCGTACTCCCCGTTGGCCTTTCGGTGGGGCCCTTCCCGCTCGCCGGCGGCGGGCGGGAAGGGCTGGTGCGGAGCGGGCTCCGCGAGCCGGGCTGTTACCAGCCGACGAACTGCTTGTCGTTCATGTTGCTGGGGTCGACTCCGAAGAAGTCCGGCTTGACCCACGGCATGCCCTCGTGCTGGACGAGTGCGGCCTTGCGGCCCTCGAACTCCTGGTTGGCGAAGTCGGGCTTCTGGCCCTTGAGCTGCTGAGCCATCAGCCGGGTGCCGATGACGCCTTCGTCCTTGGGGAAGAAGATGCCGTCGTAGTCGATGTCGCCCTTGCGCAGCAGGTCCAGGGCGTTCTTGTCGCCGTCACAGCTGATGATCTTGACGTCGTCGCGGCGGCCGGCGTTCTTGATGGCCTGGATGCCGCCGAACAGCATCTCGTCGGCCATGAAGTAGATGGCGTCGAGCTGGCCCTTGGGGAAGCGCTGCAGGATGGCCTCGGTCACCTGCTGGCCACCGCTTCGGGTGAAGTTGCCGTCCGCCTTGTAGACCACCTGGATGCCGGGGTTCTGCGCGATCACCTTGTAGAACGCGCCGCCTCGGTCGACCGTGGAGCCCGCGCCCGCGGTGCCCTCGACCACCGCGATCTTGCCCTTGCCGTTCAGCGCCTTGACGACCTGCTCACCGCCGACCGTGCCGGACTTCACCATGTCCCAGCTGACCAGGAAGTCCCACTTGATGCCGGAGCCCTTGGTCTCCATCCGCCGGTCGACGATGGCGAACGGCACCTTGGAGGCGTTCACCCTCTTCACCGCCGGGATCATCGGGTCGGAGACGGCCGGGGTGAGGATGATGCCGTCGACCTTCTGCGCCAGGAAGTTGTTGAGCTGCTGGGTCTGGATGGCGGGGTCGTTCTTGCCGTCCGCGAAGATGATCTTCACGCCCTCTTTGGCGGCCTGCTCCTTGGCGCCCTCCATCATCAACTGGTAGACGGGGTGGTCGAAGTAGGCGACCGACCAGCCGATCGTGATCTCTTTCTTCGCCGAGCTGGACTCGGCCCCGGACGACGAGCCACATGCCGCCGCCGTGATGAGAAGGGCTGCGGCCATCAGAGCCACTGACGCGCGTCGCGTTTTCGCGGCGAATCTTTGCATGCGGGGGTACCTTTCGATTCCGAGGTGTTTCGCGCTATAGGGGAGCCTCATGACCGGCCGATTCGCCGCCGTTGCCGGCTACCTTCGCCCGGGGGGGCCTTGCGGATATGGGCTACATGCCGTCGGTTCGGGGAGCGCGGGCTGTTTCCGGTTGCTCATGGCCTTACGGCTGCCAGAAGGTAAACGATGTCACGAAGAAGCGAGCTCACGCTAGGTAACGCATACCGGCATGTCAACCCTCTCCCAAATGGCAATTCTTCGGGTACACCGTCAGGGGAATCGAAGCAGTGCGGTTTTCCCACAGGATCGAGTCAGCACTGCTCATAACGCTTCGCCATCCGTCAAGATCTCTGCCGTCCGGCGAGGTAATCGATGTCACATCAGGGTGGTTAGAACTTAGACACCACGTTTTAACCTGTCAAGGGTTGTTCCCGACTGTTTGCCCAGCTTGCCGGACCGGCGCCGCGGCGGGCCTCAGGACGCGGCCGCGCCGGTGTCGTCGCTGGTCAGGATGGTGAGCATGTGCCGCACCACGGCGGTCATCTCCGTGCGCGCCGGGGCGAGGTACTTGCGGGGGTCCACCAACGACGGCTCCCGCAGGGTCTCGCGCACCGCTCCGGTGAAGGCGACGTTCAAGATCGTGCCGATGTTCACCTTGACGATGCCGGCCCGCACGGCGGTGCTCAGCTCGTCGTCGGCCACGCCGGAGGAGCCGTGCAGCACCAGCGGCACGGGCACGGCCTCGCGGAGCTTGACGATCAGGTCGTGGTCGAGCCTGGCGGTGCGGGTGGTCATGGCGTGGGAGCTGCCGACCGCGACCGCGAGGGCGTCCACCCCGGTGGCCGCGACGAAGGCCGCCGCCTCCGCCGGGTCGGTGCGCACACCCGGAGCGTGCGCGCCGTCCTTGCCGCCGACCTCCCCCAGTTCCGCCTCAAGGTGCAGGCCGCGCTCGTGCGCCCAGTCCGCGGCGGCGCGGGTGGCGGCGACGTTGGCCTGGTAGTCCAGCTTGGAGGCGTCGAACATGACCGAGCTCATCCCCGCATCGGCGGCCTGGTACAGCAGTTCGGTGCTCTCGACGTGGTCCAGGTGCAGGGAGACCGGCACGGCCGCCAGCCCGGCCACCGCCGCCGCGGCGGCGGCGATGGGCGCGAGCCGGCCGCCATGGAACTTCACCGCGTTCTCACTGATCTGCAGGACCACCGGGGTGCCCGCCTGTTCCGCGCCCGCGACGATGGCCTCGGCGTGCTCCAGGGTGATGACGTTGAACGCCCCCACCCCGACGCCTCGGGCCCGCGCGGAGTCCACGATCTGCTGAGTACTGACGAGCGGCATCCAATGCCTCCGAGAATGTTCGGCGCGAGGCGTCTCGCGATCCGGGACCGGTACTTCGAGCGTTGGGTTCCCTTGACACTCCCCCAACGAAACGCAACGATATCCATCGACCCACAACCGAGCAACGGGTCGTTACCGAAGGCGGGGTGCATGGATCCATTGATCGTCGGCTTGGACGTGGGAACGACCACGAGCAAGGCCGTCGTCTTCACCACGCAAGGGCGGCCCGTCGGCGAGGGCAAGGCCGTGACCCCCTGGGTCGTGACCCCGCACGGCGCGCAGCTGGACGCCGGTGAGCTGCTGGACTCCGCCCAGGAGGCCTTGCGGCAGGCCCTGGCCTCGGCCCCGGACGGGCCGGTGCTCGCCGTCGGCGTGACAAGTATGGGCGAGTCAGGCGTGCTGCTCAACGGGCACGGCGTCCCGCTGGCGCCCGTCATCGCCTGGCATGACACCCGGGACAGGGCCGAGGTCCGTGACCTGACCACCGCACTGGGAGAGGATCACTTCGCGGGCCGCACCGGCCTGCCGCTTCGCGGCCAGTGGTCGCTCACCAAGCACCGCTGGCTGCTGGAGCACCATCCCCAGACCAAGGAAGCGGTCCGCCGCCTCAACATCGCCGAATGGGTGGTGCGGGGACTGGGCGGCGAGGAGTCCGCCGAACAGTCACTGGCCTCGCGCACCGGCTGGCTGGAGCTGGCCACGCGAAGCTGGTGGCCCGAGGCCCTGGAGTGGTCCGGCGCCGCCCGTTCGCTCATGCCAGACCTGGTCACGGCCGGCACGCCGCTCGGCACGGTCGGCGCCGAGGCCGGCATTCCCCGGCTGACCGGCGCGGTGCTCACCGTGGCCGGCCACGACCACCAGGCCGCCACCGTGGGCGCGGACGCGGCGGGGCCCGGAGACGAGCTCGACTCGTGCGGCACCGCCGAGGCGCTGGTCCGCACGGTCCCGGCCGGCCTGGTGAACACCGCCGACGTCGCGACGCTCGCCAAGGGTGGGATCACCACCGGCTGGCACGTCCTGTCCGACCACTGGTGCCTGCTCGGCGGCACCCAGGGCGGCCTCGCCCTGCAACGGGTCCTCGGCCTGCTCGGGCTCACCTCCGGCCAACTCGCCGAACTGGACCGGCAGGCGCTGGTCCGGGACGGGCGCACCGTGACCGTCACCGGCGTGGACGCCGACGAGCTGCGGATCGCCGGGGTCGCCAACGGCACCGGCCCTGCCGACCTCTGGCGCGCCACGCTCGAGGCGGTCGTCGCGCAGGCCGAGCAGGTCCACGCGGCGATGTCCGCGGTCGTCGGCGCCCACCAGGCGCTCGTCGTCACCGGGGGCTGGTCGCGCAGCCGGGCGCTGCTGGAGGTGAAGCGCCGGGTACTCGGCCCGCTGCGCAACCCCGGCGTCTCCGAGGCGGGCGCCCGCGGCGCGGCGCTGCTCGGCGGCATGGCCGCGGGCGTGTACGCCGGACCGCGGGAGTTCCCGCCGCTCGAACCGGGAGGCGCTTCGTGAGCACCCCCACGCCGCCCGACCGGGTGCCGTACGCCTCGCAGCGCAAGCAGGCGATCGTCACGCACCTTCGCGCGAACGGGCGGGTCGACGCCGCCGACATCGCCGCCCAGCTCGGGGTCACCAAGGAGACCGTGCGCAAGGACCTCATCGACCTCGAACGGCAGGGCGTGCTGCGGCGGGTGCACGGCGGCGCGGTCCCCGTGGAACAGCTGTCCTTCGAGCCCGCCGTGCCCACCCGCACGTACTACTCGGAGGAGAAGACCCGCATCGCGATGGCGGCGCTCGCCCGTCTGCCGGTCCGCGGGTCCGTCCTCATCGACGCCGGTTCCACGACCGGACGGCTCGCGGAGCTGTTCCCGGCGGACCGGGAGCTCACCGTGTACACCAACACGCTGTCGATCGCGCTGACGCTCGTCACCCGTCCCCGGCTCACGGTCATCACCCTCGGCGGCCGTATCCGCCCGCTGACCCTCGCCGGAGTCGACGACTGGGCGGTACGGGCGCTCAGCGAGATCAACGTCGACGTGGCGTTCCTCGGCACCAACGCGATCTCGGTGGAGCGCGGGCTCACCACCCCTGACCGTGCCGAGGCGGCGATCAAACGCCTCATGCTCGCCAGCGCCCGTCGGCGGATCCTGCTCGCCGACCACAGCAAGGTCGGCGCCGTCAGTCTCTGCAAGCACGCGGACCTGTCCGATATCGACCTGCTCATCACCGACACCGGCCTGCCCGAGGCCCACCTGGAAGCACTGCGGGCCGCGGGCCTCGAAGTGGAGCAGACGTGATCGTCACCGTCACCCCGAACCCCAGCGTCGACCGCACCGTCTTCGTCGACGCGCTGCCAAGAGGCGCCGTCGTCCGCAGCCGGCGCACCCACAGCGAACCGAGCGGCAAGGGGGTCAACGTCGCGCTGGCCCTGCGGGCGCACGGCCACGACGTCGTGGCCGTGCTGCCGGTCGGCGGCGCCGTCGGTTCACAGATCATGACGATGCTCAAGGACGCCGACGTTCCGGTCATCGCGGTTCCCATCGCCGGCGAGATTCGCATCAACGTCAGCCTGGTCGAACCCGACGGCACCGTGACGAAGATCAACGAACCCGGGCCGGCGCTGGACCCGGCCGAGGCCGCGGCGCTGACCGCCGCCGCGTTCGAGCACACCGGCGGCGCCGGCTGGCTGGCCGGCTGCGGCAGCCTGCCCGCCGGCCTGCCGGAGGACTTCTACGCGCGGCTGGCCGCGGAGGCGCACCGCCATGGGGTCAAGGTGGCGATTGACACGTCGGGCACCACACTGCGTAGCGCGCTTCCCGGCCGCCCCGACCTGGTCAAGCCCAACGCCCACGAACTGGCCGAGGTGGTCGGACGGCCGCTCAAGACCCTGGGAGACGCCGTGGACGCGGCCGCCGTGCTCCAGCAGCGGGGCGCCCGGTCCGTCCTCGCCAGCCTCGGTGCCGACGGCGCGATCCTGGTCGAGGACGACGGCGTGCTGCACGGTCGGGCGGCGGTGCCCCGGGTGGTCAGCGCCGTGGGCGCCGGGGACGCCCTGCTCGCCGGCTTCCTGGCGGCGGGAGGAATTGGCCGTGACGCCCTGCGTAACGCACTGGCCTGGGCGGCGGCCGCGGTCGGCCACGAGGGCACGCTCTTCTCCGGCGCCGATCCCGGCGTGACCGTGACCATCACCGACGTCGTCGACCGCGACCACCCGCTCGCCGAACCGGTCTGACACCGATCCCGGAATTCCGCGACCGCCGGCGCCGGCACCGCGGCCCGGCGTCCGCGGTCTCCGGCGCCACCGCGGCCAGTGCCACCCGCCGGCGGTCAGGGGTGGGAGATCGCTAGATCTGCGATGTCGACGGCCTGCAGCGTCTGCCCGAGCTGAAACCGGTCGCCGGTGGCCTGCGGACGCCTGGACCCGCACGCGACCACTGGCCGTGGAACAGTTCAATCAGCCACCCGCTCGGCGTCGGCGTCCGGCCCGGGTTTCGCCGCGGGTTTGTCGGGCACGACGACGAGGCTGACGATGCGACGGGTGCGGCCGTCATCCTGTGACGCAGGCATTCATGGTGGCGGTGCAGATCATTGTTGCGATCACGCTGCTCGCCTGGCAGCGCGATCACCGGCCAGACCTGCCGGTCCATGCGGACCCTCACCCACACCAGGTCGCCACTGACTCCTCACATCAGATCAGTCGGACCCGATAGTTGGGGGTTCCTGGGCCAACTGCTCAGTGCACCACGTAGGCCACCCCAGACGTGGGGACCATCCGCCGCCGCCGCGGCCAGTGCCACCCGCCGGCGTCAGGGGGGAGATCGCTAGATGTGCGGGACTTGGCCAAGAGCGCCCGACACATGGCATAAGTGCCTCGCCGCGGGGGTCAGTCCATCGTGGCCAGGGTGCCCCGCAGCCGTCGCAAGTCCCGCTTGCGCGCTTCGTACGTCGCCCCGAGCACCACGAGGAGCAGCCCGCCCACCGCGATAGGCACCCAGCGCGGCACCGCGAGCAGCATCTCCGACACGTACGGGGCGAGTTCCCGGACCGCGACCCCGGCGAGCACGACGCCTCCGATCATCGTGGGCGCCTGGAGCCGGAACCGGGCCCCGGCGAGCAGCACCGCCAGCGCCAGCACGCCGAGCACCATCGAGCGCCGCCATTCCGTGTCCGCGTAGACCACCACCAGGCTCGGCAGCATCGTGGAGGAGAGCCCGGCACCGTAGGCCGCCCACGACGAAACGTGCGCGCTCCGCCGCCGCCACCAGCCGAATCCCAGCAGGACCAGCGAGCACGGCACCGTGTACGCCTCGACGACGGTGACCTCGCCGGCCCACAGCCGCAACCACGAGGCCAGAAGCAACAGGGCGGTGCCCGTGTACCTGAGCCCGTCCCTCCCGGACCGGTCCGCCCACAGCGACCTGCCCAGCAGGAGCACCCCCGCCACCGCGCACCCCACGCTCGCCGCCACCCTGACCTGCAGCCCCACCGCCAGCCCTGCCGCGACCGCTTCCAGGCCGAGGAACAGCACGGCGACGCCCATCCCCCACATCCGCAATGCCGTCACCCTGGCCGCCAGCGCCACGGCGGCGGCCGCCACCGCCAGGATCGGCAGCGCGATCAGGGTCGCGGTCCTGCCGCCGAACGCGTACGCCGCCGCCTCCACCGAGGCCAGACCGGCGGTGAGCGCGCAGGCCACCGCCCACCACGGCGTCCGGCCCAGCGTGGCGGACACCGCCAGCAACGTGGCCAGCGCCACCTGCACCGCCACCGCCGCCGGGTAGGCCATCGCGAGGGCATCGGGCGCGACCGCGACCATGAGCGCCCCGGACACCAGCGCGCCGATCACCGCCGCCTTCACCGGCCACCCGCCGGTCCCTCGTACGGCCGGCACCAGGAAACCGGCCGCGAGCGCGCCGAGCACCACCACGTCCACTGGCGACGTCACCCCGGTCGGCCACGAGCCGCCGTCCCAGATGCCCGTCCAGAGCGTGTCGAACCAGGCCAGCGGGGCCGCGAGGGTGACCACGACCCAGGGCAGGAGCGTAAGCGCCGTCAGCAGCGCCACCAGCCCGCCGGTGACCATGCCCGCCAGCCGTACCCTGCGCCAGGGCAGCCAGGTGGCGGCGAGCACCACCACGAGCGCCGGAACCAGGTACGCCAGCGGGCTCCAGTCCGGGCTCAGCGGGCCCAGCACCGACTTCACCGGCGCAACCAGGGCGGCGATCAGCGCGAGCGTGGTTCCCACGGTGATCAGGGAGGCCAAGACCTCTCCCTCGGTCTTGCCCCGTCCGGCCAGGCTCCACGTCACGAACGCGCCGAGCAGCACCAGCCCGGCCAGCGGCGCCGACCTGCCCAACGCCTGCCCGACGGAGCCGGCGTCGAGCGCGTACGGCGCGCCGCCCAACAGTGCGAGGGTCGCGACCGCGCTACCGCAGAGCACGGCCGTCGTCCACGCCGGGCCGTACCCCGCCCGGACGTACCGCACCAGGGCGACGTCCAGCGCCGCCGTGGCCACCAGCATGGCCAGCACCCATGTCGCCGACGCGTCTCCGGCCAGCAGCGGAAGGACCGGCTGCGCCAGGACCACGGCGACCGGAACGGGCCCAAGAAGCGGCACAACCCGGGCATAGACCACCAGGATCAGCGCGACGAGCCCCAACACCCCGGCCGTGTAGTCCAGCACCTCGACGGCGTCGGCCCCGAGGAACCCCACCCGCCTGGCCGCGTAGCCGTCCAGCAGCAGCAGTGCGACCGTGAATCCGGCCACGGTCTCTGCCGTCGCGGTGAGCCCGCGCCTGACCAGCACCGCCGGCGCCAGCATGGCCAGCGCGGTGAACCCGGCCAGCACCCCCGCGCGCCCGCCGACGCCCAACCGCCCCCAGCTCACGACGGTGAACACCACTGCGGCCACCGTCAACAGCAGTCCCCCGAGCACGAGCAGCACGTTCTGCACGGCCCCCGCCGAAACCTCCCGCACCCGACCCTCGCCACCAGCCCCCGAGTACGGCCCCACCGCTCCAACCCCGACCGCCCCATGACCCACCGCACCGCCGTGCCCCTGACCCGCCGCATCGGCCTCCCCCTGGGCTTCCCCGCCGGCACGCCCTTGAGCCGTCGTGCCGGCCGGTTCCCGCGTGCGCCCGTCGCGCAGGATGCCCAGCAGTTCCTCGCGGCGGGCCAGCAGCCGGGTCTCCTGTATCCGCAGCCCGGCGAGCGCCTCGTCCACCCGCCACAGCTCGTGCGCGTCAGGTCCCCACAGTGGAAGCGCACACTCAGGGCACTTGGGTGCCGAATCCGGCACAGGAGGGCCGATTCCGGCTAACGCCGCACCGCAGTCAGGACACCGCACATCTCCGCGCATGAGAGAACAATGCTCCCTTCAGGTCACCATTCGCATGCGCCGCCCTACTCAGGCGCCCCTGAGCACAACTACCTACCGGGGTAACGATTCCGCGGCGCGTGGAGCCCGGAGCGGCTAGATATGTCAGCTGCCCAAGAAAAATCTTGATCGGACCGATCGTGAGTACATCACGAAAGATCCATGACCTACCCAGGTGACTGTTCACGTCACGACGTGAGTGCAGGCGTCCAGGGATTGCCGAGCAGTGCGTCGTGAAGAGCGTGAGCGGCGCGCAGACCGTTCTTGCGGACGGTGGAGATGTAGCCGCGGATGGCGAGGAAGGTCTGGGCGCCCTTGAGCGTGCGGAAGCCGCCACTGACCTTGGTCTCCGTCTTAATCATGCGGATGGCCTGCTCCGCCACGTGTTTGAGTACGCCACGGTCAAATCGGCGGCGAACCGCAGCACTTCGTCTTTTCGATCCCGCAATCGCAGCGCCAGGTTCCGGGCCGGACTCTGCTTGCCCGAGCCGCGTGGTGGATGCGCTGCCAAGGCCCGTTCGACCAGGACATCGAAGCGTCGTGATAGATCGTCGCGCTTGAAGTCCAGTAGGCGGTCGTATCCCTGGTCCCGCCAGCCGGCCACCCACCGGTAGCCATCGCTGAGCAGCAGCACCAGCGCCTGGGCCCACCCATCGGCGATGGCGACCGGTTCGTACTCGCCGATCCCGGTGGCCTCGCGCACGATGTGGGCGTTGCACAAGGCGTGCGTGCAGCCCTCGAAGCCCAGATAAGAGCGGTAGGCGTCATGGAGGGCCACGCCGGACAAGCGAGGCAGGATCCCGAACGCGATGATCGACTCGGTTGCGCGGCCGTGCTCGTCGATGTGGTAGGCGATCAGCATCGTGGTGGCAGCTACGTGCAGTCAACGGTTCTTACTGTTCACGCGGGTGACGCTCTGGTCGAAATGCGCAACACTCGCGGTGGCGATGGCGTCCCGGATCTACGCGTTGACCGGGGCCAGTACGTCGGCGACCTTAGTGACCGCGTCGCTGATCCACCCCGTCGACACCTCGATTCCGGCCAGGTCAGCGAGGATCTCGGCGATGCGGCCGACCGGGATGTGATGCTGGGCCGACAGGTAGGCGGCCAGCGCGGTCACGCGCGGCCCGTAGACCGCCGGAGCCGTGCACAACACCGGAGCCGGGGCGCGGATGATCGTCCCGTAGCCGCCGCAGGCACGGACGTGCAACTCGTGCGCGGTGATCTCGACCGTCACCTCGGGGATGTCGAAGACCTGCCGGATCACCGGAGTGCCTACCGCGGCCGCGTCGGCCAGGTCGGCTCCGCACCCCCCGCACGCGGCCGGAACATGGGGAACGCTCCTCGTTGGGTTCGTGACCTGCATCAACGTGGTCCCGGGCGCCCTGGGCTGCCTGCCCGCCTTGCGTCCGCTACTGCCTCGCATCAATCGAGGTGGTGGCTTGGCCGGCCCATCGGCTGACGGCGGCTACGAAGAGTTCCGCGAGTTACGCCCCAACTGCCGGCGCAGCTCAGCGTTCTCGGTACGCAGTTCCGCGTTCTCCGCTTCCAACGAGTCCAATTGCGGGGTCAACACCCCGACCAGGGACACGAGCTAGCCATACGACGGTTGCTCGTCCCCAGCCGAAATCACCCGAAGATCATTCCATAAGCGGGATCACGCCGACGCCGTCGTCTAGTCGTACGCGAAGATATGACGTGAATAGTCACCTACCCAGAGCAACGGGAAATGTCCTCCTGGACTTCCCAGCGAATCCGCAGCCTTCAGAAGTAGCAGCAGTACAACAGGCTCGCCCATTCGCCCCTATATGCAAGAACGCTGAAAGTCGCTGCATCTATTCACAACAAAGCTGGCGTTGGCCTTGAACTTGCCGATCTCGCGTCGAATCTTATCTTAAGTCGACTGGTCACTATGCCACCCAAAACGACCAAGGAGCCCGTTTATACAACATCCCTCTGCACTCATTCCTGTAGCAAAGGCACCGATTTGCGCCGGGCAGATCGCATGGAAAATCCGTGCAACGCTCACCTATCCATCGCCCTGAATACGCGCACCGGAGGAGGTGTCTAGCACCTCCACCACAGCATCAATGATCTCTCGCGGATCCCGCTCAGGCTCGAGATTCTGCATCAGATACTGAGCCACAAGGAAGGCGCTGCTCCACCTTCTTACTGCTTCAATAGTTTTACGTCTGTTTGCGAGGACCACGGACGTCTTATCGCTGTCTCTAACCACAAGGTCCAGAACCGTAAGCTCAGGAGCTCCCTGAGGCCGGTGGGTAGCGTGTTCAACTACCTGTCCGTGCAGCAGAACATCTTGCACCACGACTGGGAGACGCTCGAAAGCCCTTATCAGATCGTGATGTAGCTTCACGTAAGGCTGAACGGAATTGGCTATACTGTCCAGCTTTCTGCGAATCTCATTTAAAGCAGAGTCGACATCACTCGACATGCGAAACTTTAGCGCCTCGGATTCCGGCTTTGCCAGCATCGACCCATGCATTCGCCCGTTATCGATCGATCGCTTTAATCCCGAACTTATGTCATGACTCTCCAACAATTCTAGAATTTTCACATCTATCGCACTACTCAGGTCGAGCCGAGGCGCTACTATAGTCACAAAATCAATCAATATCCGCCGGTTGAACCCCTCGAAACCTTCAGCGCCGGCTAGGACCTGAAGAAACATCATCAGCCGATCAGCAAAACGACGACCACTTGAAGGATCGAATGCTCGTTCTTGGGAGATCAGCCCTATGATTCGTTGAAGGAAAACGTCCTCCACTAGGGGTGTATCAGGCAAGCCGCCTTCCTCTATGTCATCTACGGCAAGAGGGCTATACCCGAGCGCCGTGAGCACGTCTACGACGGTTCGAGATTCGGGCTCGCCTCGCCCGTGCTCTAAATTCGACAGCGTAGTCCGGGAAATCTTGGCCAGCCATGCAACATCCGCTTGAGAGAGGCGAAGGGTCTGCCGGCGCCGCCGGAGGAACGCAGAGAATTCCATAGTGATGATCATCCTAGTGAAGCCCCCCTCCCTCTTAACAGAGGCCATCGATCCCCAGAGAGATTAACCCATCTATGCGCATATGTCTTTAGTATACCTATATGTCCTACATGTCCGAATTAGATGGCCCTAGACCGCAGTGACCAACATCTCAAGACCAGTGTTGTTCAGTTTAGTACACCAGTTGACACGACTTGACATGCCCTGAAGGTGGCCCGCTCCGTGACAAGCCTGTATATCGGTTGAGCCGGATTAGCCTACGTGACACGCCCTCTGGCATCTCAAAGATCTAGGGATCGTGAGTGTCTCTCGCGTTTCTCGCCAGGATGCGAGACCTGACTGAACATCACGTATCCCTTGCGTCGTACATGACCCATCCGGTGATGTAGTCTGCCGATACGGGGTCTACATCCCATTGGAAACATGAGTCAGGCTGGCCACAAGCCGTACAAGCTCAGGCTCGTTGCACAACCCACGAGGAGCTGGGCTATGCCCAGGATCGTCGTGGTACAGGTATTTCCAGCTCTTCCTCAGCGCAGCCTTCGAACGCACCATGGTCGGTCGAAGGACGGCTGATCTCCCTTCGGGGATCGAGAGGAAGGGGAGGGCGTGTCTAGAAGAAGACGCGCCAAGGGGGAAGCCGACGATGGATCCGGACGCTGGCGGGCCCTTCAAGCCCTTGCTTCCACGGGTCGCTTCCTCTTGGAACTGATCCGCTGGTTCAACGGCGGCAACGGCCCCGGGCCCCTCACCGCCTAGCGGGAGGAACGACCCAGGGCCACCACCACGGGGAGCTTCGCGCCCAATACTGGTCTGCCCGGACCGGGTACGGGGCTCCCCACACCCTTCAGAGCCTGACACGGCCGTCTTCACTCACGCACGGAGCGTACACAAATAATTACGCTTGTGTAGCTCCAAGCTTCCTATATGAGGAAGCCGTCGGCGTGTCGTCAGAGGACGACACCACATCTTGCTACATAATGCACCCTCAATATAAGGCTCTTCACCCCAAGTTTGTTCCAATGTCTCGAATCCTGGACACAGTTGTTAGGATTGGCCGCCGAAGAGGGGTTGAGACAGCTCCTATGACAGGCGTCCATCAGTCTTCATCTCATCAACTCAACCTGCTCGACCCTGCGCCCGTGAGGTTGGTCTTTGATCACAAGCCTCTGATGCCTCTATCGTGTATAGATCCTCGCAGCAGCTCCTATACGAGCAGCGGGGAAGACCTTCAGGCGCAAGGCGGCGCGCTCCCTGCTGGGAAGAGTATGTGCATACCCCTAGGACTCACGCTGGCTACTGTCCTCATAAGCAGCAAGGGCATCTCGAAACGCGTCAGAGGATCAGCGTCCAGGCATAGCAATCAAGACTGTCCGCTACTTCATCAGTCCAGGATCTGCAACAGGGAAAGCTCAGACCATCTGGGTGACAGTCTGAGCTTCCAGTACCGACCTACATCGATCAGCTCACTCCGGCTAGCAGACGAACTGGGTCTTCAGTTTTAGCCCCATCCACAACTGATTGGGCTCGACCGAACTCAACCGAGCCCAATAAGGATCTTGATGGGGCCGATCGCGAAGTAGATCACGAAGAGGGCCGTGACCACCCAGAGCAGTGGGTGGACCTCGCGGGCCTTGCCCTTGACAAGCTTGATCAGGACGTACGTGATGAAGCCCGCGCCGATGCCATTCGAGATTGAGTAGGTGAAGGGCATCAGGACGATCGTGAGGAAGGCGGGGATGGCGATCTCGTAGTCGTTGAAGTCGATGTCCCTGATGGCGGTCATCATCAGGAAGCCGACCACGACCAGGGCGGGCGCCGCGGCCTCGTAGGGGACGATGTCGACCAGCGGCGACAGGAAGACCGCCAGCAGGAACAGGATCCCGGTGATCACGCTGGCGAAGCCCGTACGGGCGCCCTCGCCGACGCCGGCCGCCGACTCGATGTAGGTGGTGTTCGACGAGGTGGACGCCGCGCCGCCGGCCGCCGCCGCGATGGAGTCGACCAGCAGGATCTCGCGCGTACGGGGCAGCGTGCCGTCCTCGGCGACCAGACCGGCCTGGCGGCCGACGCCCACGACCGTGCCCATCGTGTCGAAGAAGTCCGTGATGAGCAGGGTGAACACCAGAAGCACGGCCAGCACCACGCTGACCTTGCTGAAGGAGCCGAACAGGCTGAACTGCCCGATCAGGCTGAGGTCGGGCGAGCCGATGATCTTCTCGGGGAACACCGGGACGACCAGGCTCCAGCCCAGCGGGTTCTTGCCCCCGTTGGACGGGCCGACCTGGGCGACCGCCTCGACGATGATCGCAAGGATGGTCGTGCCGACGATGCCGAGGAGGATCGCCCCCTTGACCTTGCGGGCGACCAGCAGCACGGTGATCAGCAGGCCGATCACGAAGACGAAGATGGGCCAGCTGGTCAGCGCGCCGCCGATGCCCAGTTCGAGTGGCGTCCCGGCGGCCTTGCGGACAAAGCCGGAGTCGACGAAACCGATCAACGCGATGAACAGGCCGATGCCCACGCTGATCGCGGTCTTCAGCTGGCTCGGGATCGCGTGGAACACGGCCGTGCGGAAGCCTGTCAGCACGAGAATCGTGATGACGATGCCTTCCAGCACGATCAGGCCCATCGCGTCTTCCCACGACATGCTGGAAGCGATGCCGAAGGCGACGAACGCGTTCAGGCCGAGGCCCGCGGCGAGGGCGAAGGGCACCCTCGCGACGACGCCCATGAGGATCGTCAGGATTCCCGCGGTCAGCGCGGTGGCCGCGGCGATCATGGCGTAGTTGGGGGTGCTTCCGTCGCCGAGGTACTGGCCGTCCGCGTCCTTGACGCCGCCCATGATCAGCGGATTCAGTACGACGATGTAGGCCATCGTGAAGAAGGTGGCCAGTCCGCCACGGATCTCACGATTGAGCGTCGACTGTCGCTCGGAGATGTGGAAAAAGCGGTCGATCCAGCCAAGAAGTCCCGTCGGCTGGGAGGTGGGGGCAGTTATCTCGCTCACGCGGGCAGAGTGGCAGGCGGTATCACAGTCCGGAAGACCCCTGAGGCGCTCGTGGTCTTAATGAGACCAACTTGTGTACGGTTCGGATCCTGCAAGAGGTTACCCCACCCGACCAGCAACGTCAGTACCGTTCTCGCCTAGGCTGGAGTGCGTGAACGAGCCGCGCCCCCCGGATCCCGCCCCGTTGGAGACCAACGACACAGCGACCATTCTCGCGGGCACTGGTCTGTGGGTGGTCGCGCTCATCGTGCTGCTGATCATGAATCCGTCGCCCGACCACCGCTGGTGGATCTGGACCTGCGTGGCGGGCATCGCGTTCGGGCTCTTCGGCTGCTGGTTCGTACGGCGTCGCGACCGGCGTGGTGGCGGTGGCGACGCGTCCAGCACCGGCGAGCAGCAGGACGAGTCCGTCCGGTCGTGAGCCGACCGCGGCACAGGGCAGCCCCTGTGCCGCTGGCCGGCGGTCAGCTGTCGAGGTCGGCCTCGGCCAGGAGCAGGGGTACGGCTTCCGGGTCGCGCAGCAGGGCGGCGACCGCGAGCCGGTCTCCCCACTGGCCGCTCGCCCAGGCCAGGCCCCTGGCAAGCCCTTCGACCCCGCTCGCGTGGACCGCTCCTTCGAAGAAGCGCCACGGCACCTTGACGCCGTCGACCTCCAGATCGGCGTGCTCGACGTAGCTCGCGGGGGCGGAAGGCAGCAGCGAGCGCACCTGGGCGGGCACCGGACGCTCCTGCCCCGACGAGGTGACCTCCCCCGTGACCTCCTCGCCGATTACGGGCAGGTCGAGCAGCTCCGACAGCGCCTCGGCGAGGTCGAATGGCGCGAGCACGAGCGGGCGCGAGGCGACCAGCGGCAGCAGGTCGGGCGCCTCGACCACGACCGGCCCGCCCGTGGCGACCAGGCCCTCGACCAAGGGGTGGCCGTTGCCGCCGACGGGGTGGCCGTCCTCGGCGTCCGCGACGACGATCTCGCCGTTCAGCACCGCCCGTACGGCCGTGGGGGGCGCGACGCGCGAGGGCTCCACCGCGGCGAGCGCGATCCACAGGGCCCGTAGCTGGGCCCGGTCGACCTCCAGCGAGGGATCGGCCAGCAGGTCGAGCAGCTCATCGGGCCCGCCGTGCGACGCGAGCAGCTCGGCGAGCGTCGTCCGCACGCCGATCATCGCCAGCGCGGTCTCGTCAACGCCCACCGGCGCGTCGCCGTACAGGCCGTACAGCAGGGGATCGCCCGTGGCGAGGCGCAACGCGGTCGGGCGCTTGCCGGCGAGCACGGGGTGGTGCGACAGCCACCAGGAGGTGTACGAAGGAGCCTCGGCGATCTCGCCGTTGACCAGCGCGCGGAGCGGCTGCAGGGCGGCCCGCAGCGGCGGCCGGGACAGCAGGGCCAGCGCGTGCGGCCAGTCGGCGACGTACTCCAGGTCGCGGATCGCGGTGAACTCCCGCGCCACCGGGGGAACGTCGGCCTCGGGCAGCACGTCGAGCACGGCTTCCAGCCACTCGTCCTCGGCGTCCAGGTCGTGGTCGCACTCGTCGGGGTCGAGCAGCACGTCGGAGTCGTTGACCACGGCGAAGCCGTCGAGCACGCCCGTGGCCGACAGGACGCGCGAGCCGTACCGCTCGACGAGGTCGGGGGCGGCGACGCCGAACGGCACGTCCTGGTCGATCAGCTTGGCCAGGGCGCCCTCCCCCAGCAGCAGCTCGCCCGCCGGGTAGAGCTCGCCGTCGGCTCCGCGCAGCGCCAGCGCCGACAGCCAGGGAGCCTCCCCCGCCGTCAGCCCCGCCGCGTCGACCAGCGCCAGCACGGCCTGCGCCACCGGCTCGGGGTCGGCGCTGTCGAGCGACTCGGAGACGGTGGCGCGCGTGAGCGGGTCTTCCAGGACGCTCCTCGGGCTGGCCTCCGCCGCGCCCAGCCGGAGCAGGAGCGGGTGGGCCGCCTCCGGATGCACGACGCGCAGCCCGAGCGGGCCGAGCAGCGCCGGATCCAGGGACGAGCCGTCGGTGAGCAGGAGCGTGCCGCGCGGCCCCCGTACGAGACGGCCGTCGGCCAGCGGGACGGGCACGGCGCCGAGGGCCTCACGGTCGTCGCCGGGCACCACGTCGTACAGCGAGTGCCACCAGGCGGCGGACCTGTCGTCGACGGCGTCGCCCGACAGCATGTCGACGACGTCGGACAGCTCCACGCGCGTGACCCCGAGGGTGGTCAGCGCGGGATGCCTCGACGCCCATCCGGCCGGCAGCAGGCCCGGCACCACGTCGGCGATCATGGTCAGGAACTCGGCCGGGCCCGCGACCACGGAGGCCTCGCGGCCGGACACGACGAACGACCCATCGGCGTCCGCGTCATGGGAGCCATCAGGGGCGTCGGCGGGCGCGGAGATCGCGGGCAGCAGGGGCGTGTCGGGAAGCCGGCGCAGGATCGCCCGCCGGATGGCCGCGTCCAGCTCGCCCTTGCCCATCAGGCCGGGCACCAGGTCGAGCAGGCGGGGGGTCTTCGGCAGCGACCTGAGCAGGTCGAGGTAGGTCTCGGCGGCCCGCTCGATCAGGAAGTCGGCCAGCGGCCCCGGGGCCACGTGCCGCCGGTCGGTGGCCAGCGGGAAGCTGGCGATGAGCAGCGCGGGCAGGTCGAGGGGCTCGTCGCTCGGCGTCGGCGCGTGCACGACGGGGGCGACGTCCTTGGGCAGGCGCCCGTGGTCGGCGGGCACGGCCCAGCGGACCAGCCAGTAAGGCCGGTTGCGCTCCTCGGTCGGGCGGTCGGCGAACAGCTCGGCCACCTGCTCGGGCGTGAACCGCCCGGACTCCTCCACCACCCGCCAGTCGCCGGCCATGACCGTGCGGATCTTGCCGTCGATCTCGATCTCGATCGTGGTGAGCGCGGGCATGGCCAGGGGCAGCGCCGGGCCCGTCTCGTCGAGCATCTGCCGCACGGCCTGCTCGACGGACTTGTCACGCAGCGGCAGGCGTACGACGGTGTCGAAGCCGTCGGGCACGTCCACAGGACCGGCCTCGAACGGCAGGCGCAGCAGCGGCACGTGCCCGCCCCGGGTGCCGAGCTCGGCGGCCAGCGCGGGCTCGGCGCCGACGAGCGCGGCGGTCGCAGGTCGCGACCAGCGGACGGCGCCCGTCGCGCGCGAGGCGATCAGCGGCTCGTCGCACACCGACACCACGGCCGCGAAGCCCACGCCGAACCGGCCGATCGAGCCGACCTCGTCGCGCTTTCCCGACACGCGGAGCGTGGCCAGGCCCTCGACGCCGGTCGCGTCCAGCGGGGCGCCGGTGTTGGCGGCGCTCAGGACGCCGTTCTCCAAGGTGAGCCGGAGCCGTCCGGGGACACCGGCGCGCAGGGCCGCGTCGGCGGCGTTCTGGGCGAGCTCGACGATCAGCCGATCGCGGTACCCGCCGAGGGCGAAGTCCTCCTCGGCGTTGGCGTCCTCGCGGAACCTCGCGGGTGAGGCCGTCCAGGCGGCGAGGACGGTGGTGCGCATGCGTTCGGTGCCAAAGATGTCAGTCACCAGTCATGTCCCAAGGGGTGGAGGAGGTGGGCCGGCTTCCGTGCAAAAAGGTGGCAAAGCTTCTGGCCCGGAAGCATCTCCGGTCCCCGAGCCCCACGGGACCCTTTCGGCCGTAAAGCTCGGAGAAACTGGGCTCAGGAATGGCCGAGCGGCTCGGAGACTTCCTCGTCGACGGACCCGGCGGCCGGAGCGCCCTCTTCCATGAGGTCGTAGCCGAGGTCGTCGAGGATGGGCATCGCCTGCTCGACACCGGCCGGCGTCACCACGGCGGCCTCGGAATGCGCCCCGCAACCGTGGTCGGCGGCCACGACCTTGCCGTCGTCGGGGGCGTACTCGTTGGCGCAGACGCCGAAGCCGAGGCGGAGGGCACCGGCGAGCGGCCAGTAGAACCCGCAGGTGGAGCACTGCGCGGGCGCGGCGTGGGCGAGCGGGGTGTGCGGGCCAGAGTCGCCGGCGTGCCAGCGGTGGACGGCCCTGTCGCGCCCGATCGCCGAGAGCACCCGCGCCCGGCCGAGCCCGTACTCGAAGATCATCTGACGGTCGGAGTCGTCGTCGGTCTCGGTGAACCCAGGGGCGAGGCGGTCGTCGTCGTCGGAGGTCGGCAGCAGGTCGCCGACGCCGAGGTCGCCGGGGAGAAGCCGCTCGCTCCACGGCACCCACGCCGGGGGAAGGAGCGCGCCGCCGCCCGGCAGCAGCACGGTCTCGCTCACGGTGACGTTGCGGGCCCGGGAGGCGCGGGTCACGGTGATGGCCCAGCGCCATCCGCGGTAGGCGCGGTCGAGACACACGAAGTAGTGCGTGACGACCCGCTCGGCCTCGCTCTCGAAGCCGAGATGCTCGCCCACCTCGCCGGGTCGGGCGATCTCCTCGGCGGCGGCCCTGGCCGGCTCCACAGCGGCGGCGCAGGCTTGGTCGACAGCAAAGGTGCGGGAACGAGTGCGGCTCACACGTCAATTCTCACCCATGCTACGAGCGGACATCACTCGTATGGGTCGGGTAAGACTGTAAACCAAAGCCGCAGACGGGTTTCTGGAGATCCATCGTCAAGGACGAACATGATCGAACCCACTGAGGGGGGAAGCGTGGGACCGCTGGCCACCGGCTCCGGTGCCCCGCCCACGCGCGCGTGATGGCGGGTGCCTGGGACAGAGCTCGAGATTCGCTGTCGCGTGCCGGACATGCCGCCGCCGGTGCGAGCCGCGGCACGATCCGCGCCGGCCGTACGGTGGTCAAGAGGACGGCGGGCGCCGGTCGCACGGCCGCCAAGGGCACGGTGCGCGCGGGCCGGGGCATCGGCCACGCCAGCCGCAAGCTGACCCACGCCCAGGGCGCCGACCGCACCGGCCTCGGGCGGCTGATCGAGCTGACCGCCGCCCACAGCGCCGGGGACGCGCTCATCACCGTCAGCCTGGCGGGCACCCTGCTCTTCGGCCTTCCCGTGGACCAAGCGCGCGGCCAGGTGGCCCTCTACCTGCTGATCACGATGGTGCCCTTCACCGTCGTGGCGCCCTTCGTCGGGCCCGTGCTCGACCGGTTCAGGTCGGGCCGCCGCTACATCATGGCGGGCACGCTGTTCGCGCGAGGGCTGCTCTGCTGGGCCATGGCGGCGGCGATCGGCCCGGCCGACGGGCTCACGCTCTTCCCCGCCGCGCTGGCCGTGCTCGTGCTGTCGAAGGCGTACAACGTTTCTCGGGCGGCCACCATGCCGAGCGTCCTGCCCGCCGACATCACGCTGGTGACGGCGAACGCCCGGGTCGCCCTGTTCTCGCTGGTGTCCGCGGCGCTGGCCGCCCCCGTCGCCGTCGGCCTGACCGCGTGGGCGGGGGCCGACTGGGTGCTGCGCGGCACCATGGTGATCTTCCTGACCGCGGGCGTGATCGCCGTACGGCTGCCGCGCCACGTCGACGCGCCCGACCTGGACTTGGAAGAAGAAGACGAAGCGGGCGAGAGAAGGCCTCGCTGGCGCACCCTTCTGAACGTGGGCCCGGTGGTGGCCGAGGCCATGCAAGCGAACGCCGCGATCCGGCTGCTGTCCGGATTTTTGGTGTTCTTCCTGCTCTTCCTCGTGCAGGACGGGCACCTCCGGGGCAGCGGCATCCCCGAGCAGATCGTGATCGCGATCCTCGCGGGCGGGGCCGGAGCGGGCGGCCTGATCGGAGCCGTGGTCGCCTCGTGGGTGCGCGGTCACTCCCCCCAGATCATCGTCCTGTTCACACTGGCGCTCACCACCGCGACGGCGACGGCCAGCGCGTTCTTCTTCTCGCTGTGGACGGCCGTCCTGGTGGCCGTGGTCGCGGGGTTCGCGCAGGAGGTCGGCAAGCTGGCGCTCGACGCGATCGTCCAGCGGGAGATCGGCGAGGAGGTGCGCTCCTCGACCTTCGGCGTGGTGGAGGCGCTGCTGCAGATCGCCTGGGTGGGCGGTGGCCTCGCCGGGCTGCTGCTGTCCCTGCTGAAGGGCCGCGCCGCGGGGCCGATCGGGCTGGCCGTGGTCGCGGTGGCGCTGGTCGCCGCGCTGGCCTGGCTGCTCCTCGCACGCCACCGCCGCCTGCGCGCCCGTTCCGAACGCATCCGTGCCGCGCGCACCTCCGGACCGCCCGCCTCGGGGGCTCCCGGGTACGGACGGCCCGCATCGGCACCGGCCGCCGAGCCGTCGTCCACGGCCAGGCCGAAGCCGTTCACCGACGTCCACAGGACACCCGGACCGCGCGAGGACACCCCGTACACGGAACGCCCGAGGCCCGAGGCCGCCAAGCCACGGTCGGACGCGACCAAGCCCCTGACCAACCCGCACGGCTGATCCCGGAGCCGGCTCTCCACCGGCCCGCACAGCCGTACGGCAGGGCTTGGGGAAAGGGGAAGGGAGCTCCGGGAGACGACCCGGGGAGGACGGTCAGGCGTCTATGTCGTCGGCGACGGCTCTCAGCACGGTCGCGATCTTCTTCGCGTGGGCGGCATCCGGGTGCTTGCCCCGCTGGTAGGAGTCGGAGACGTCGTCAAGCAGCTTGATCAGGTCCTCGACGATGACGACGAGCTCGTCGGGCTTCTTGCGCTTGCCCTTCGGCTTCACCGTCTTGGCGAGCGTCGGCGGCTGCTCCAGCACGTGGACAGAAAGCGCCTGCTGGCCACGGCGGCCTTCGGCCACACCGAACTCGACCTTCTGACCTGGCTTGAGCGCTTCCACGCCCTTGGGAAGCGCTGAGGAATGCACGAATACCTCACCGCCGTCGTCGCGGGTGAGGAAACCGAAGCCCTTGTCAGCGTCGTACCACTTGACCTTGCCAGTAGGCACAGGGGTGACCTCGTTCAGACTGTCATGAATGGTAATGGATGTAGGTTATGCCCACACGGGGCATCACATGACCGTCGAAACGGCCCCGATTTCCTGGACGCGCCAGGCCTCGTACCACCCTGCGAACCCCGTCAGATCCGGCAGGACGAAGTCGGCTCCGTGATCGCGCAGGGCCTCCTCCGAGTACGGACCGGTCGCCACGGTGACGCTCACCGCGCGCCCGGCTCTGGCGGCCGCGATGTCACCCACGTGATCTCCAACGTAGACGGCGGCCCCGAAGTTCGCGATGGCCGCACCCTTCGCCGCCCCGAACACCGATCCCACGACCTCGTCGACGTCCAGACCGAGGAACTCGACGGTCTGGCGGGCGGTGTCGCCGTGCTTGCCGGTGACGACGATCACGCGCCCGCCGTGGCGGCGTACCTCGGCCACGGCCTCCAGCGCGCCGGCCATGAGCGTGGTCATGGGAACGGCGGTGCCGGGATACAGGGAGCGGTAGAGGGCGGCGGCGCCCGCGATCTCCTCGGGTGGCAGCCAGTAGGTCAGCTCCTGCTCCAGCGGCGGGCCGAGGCGGCTGATCACGACGGTGCTGTCGATGACCACGCCGAGACGGCGCGCCACCTCGTCGTACACCGCCGCGATCCCCGCCCGGGTGTCCGCGAGCGTCAGATCAAGATCGAAACCTACCGAATACACCCTTGAAGGATGCCAAACTCCGGGCGGTAACGCGTACCCCTGACGGTTATGGGACCCTTGGCGGCGAGAAAGGGCTTACTTATCGACGCGCGTCCGCGCGACGGAAAGCGGGCATTCATGACCAGACCGACGCGCGAACGGATCATCGACGAATCCCTGAGGCTTTTCGCCGAGCGGGGCTACTCGGCCACTTCGGTCGCCGAGATCGAGGCCGCCTCGGGGCTGTCCCCGGGAGCGGGCGGGCTCTACCGGCACTTCAAGTCCAAGTACGAGGTACTCGCCGCCGCGATGAACGAGCACGCCGCCCGCACGCGCTCGCAGATCGCCGACGCGCTGGCCGAGGTGAACGCCATCGGCACGTCGATCTCGATCGAGGAGCGCCTCGCCCACCTGTGCAGGGCGGGCCTGGCGAAGGCCCGCGAGGAGAGCGAGCTGACCCGGGTCTTCTTCCGCGACCTCAGCCAGTTCCCCGAACTGGTCGCCACAGTGCGCGAGGGGCTGCTCCAGCCCATGTTCGACTCGATCACGACGTGGTTCCGCGCGCAGCCGGAGTACGCCGGCGCCGATCTCGACTGGCCGGCCATCGGCGCGGTGCTGGGCGGCGCGGTGGTGCACTACCAGCTGTTCCAGGAGACCGTCGGGGAGCCTCCCGGCCGGGCGGAGCGCGACCGGTTCGTGGCCTCATGGGTGCGGCTGTCGATGGGCCTGCTCAGCGCACCGTGCCAAGGGGCAGCCGCCGAGGTGGCGGAGGTGGCGGGTTGAGCAGGCGGTAGGCCAGCCACAGCACCCCGCCCACCGCTCCGATCATGAACATCAGCCCGCTGACGTGCCAGAACGAGTCGACGAACGCCTGCAGCCCCTTGACCGGCTCCTCGGATGACCTGAGGGCGCCGAGCAGCAGGCCCCCGGCCAGGTAGGCGGCGATCGGCGCGAGGAGCCCGGTCAGGCGATCCTTGAAGATCCACCCCTCGCTCGCCAGCACCGTGAGCGAGCCCGCCGCCCACACCAGCACCGGGAACGGGAAGATCGCGACGTACGGCAGGGGGAACGGGATCAGCAGCCCGGACAGGATCAGCAGAGCCATCCCGACCACCTCACGGCGATCGTTGCGCAGGATGGTGCCGATGTCGCGCCCATCGGTGGAGGTCGGGTTCACGCGGCGCAGGCGTGCCGCCAGCGGAGTCCGGACGGTATGGGGAGGGGGCCCGAAGGAGCTCCCCCGGGGCAGCGGAACCCCGCCGCGCGGCAGCGGCCTCACGGGCCTCGGCGGCCTGGCCGGCCGGGATGGGCTCACCTCGGTGACCTCGGTGACCTGCGTGGCATCGATGGCGTCGTCGACCACGGCGGGAAAGACCTCCGTGGCCGATTCGCCGAAATCGTCCACCGCCGGTGGCGTGCCACCCCTCGGAGCCGGCGCGCGTACGGCCGAAGAGGGCCGCGACGCGCGTACGGCCGGAGAGGGCCGGGACGCGGGCGACGGCCCGGACGCCGGACGCTCACGGGACCGGCGCGCGGCCTCCTGCTCGCCGGCGGCCAGCCGCTGGATCTCTCGCTGGAGCAGCACCCCGGGGTCGCCGAACCTGGCGATCACCTTGCGGACGGTGGCGAGGTCGGCGCTGCCCCGGCGCTCCTCCTCGATGCGGGTGCGCAGCCGTCCCACGAAATCGAGGCGCTGGTCGGTGCGGAGCACGCCGTGGGCGGCATCGGCCACCTTGCTGACGTACTCCAGGACGAGCTGGTCGGCGCGCTCGATCACCCTCGCCATACTGCCCGAGCCCACCGGCCCGCGCACCCTTTCGAAGAAATGGCTATCCGCACCGCTCAGTTCGGCCGTCAACGCATACCGCTCCGCACGTCCGGCGAAATGACGGTCCGTTCCGGAAGTGCCGGTGATCGGGCAACTGGCGTGTGATGGCCCGTGGGCTCCTACGATGGAGGGGACGGTTCCACGGCGTGGGACGCGCATGCGGTGAGTGTTCGACAGGGGGTTCGGTGGAGCGTGATGAACACCGAGTTCACTGAGTGGCTGCGCGGCCTGACCGACGACCGGCTGCGCGCGCTGGTGGCCGCCCGTCCCGAGCTCATCACCCCCGTCCCCGCGCACCTCGAAGGGCTCGTGATCCGGGCCACCAGCCCGTCGGCGACCGGCAGGGCGCTCGACCGGCTCAACCGCTTCGCCCTCGCGGTGGTCGAGACGCTTCTCGTCACCACCACAGAAGACGGGCCCGGCCAGGCCTTTAAGGATCTCCGCGACACCGTGGCCAGATCGGTTTCCCGTGAGGACGCCGCCCGCCTCGACGAGCCGCTGCGCCGGGCGATCGACCGGCTCCAGATGATGGCCCTGGTGTACGGCCCCGACAGCGGGCTGCGTCTCGCACCCGGAGTCCGCGACGTGTCCGAGACCCCCGCCGGGCTCGGGCCCCCGGCCGCCGAGGTCTTCCGGCACCACCCGTCTGAGCGCCTGGAGGAGCTGATCCGGGTGGTCCGCCCCGGCAGGGCCGGCCGCGGGGAGGCGGTGCCCGAGCGCCTCGCCGCCCTGCTGGCCGAGGAAGGCGCCGTCGAGCGTCTCCTCAAGGACATCGCCCCCCAGGCGCGGGCCGCACTGGAGGAGCTCGCCTGGGGTCCGCCCGCGGGCCGCCTTCCGAACGCCCGGCGCGAGGTCAGCGTGGCCACCGCCCAGTCGCCCATCGAGCAGCTTCTCGCCCGCGGCCTGCTGGCCGCCACGGGCGACGAGAGCGTCGTGCTGCCCCGCGAGGTGGCACTGGTCCTGCGGGGCGGCCGGGTGCATCGCGAGCTGCATCCCGGGGCGCCGCCGCTCGACGGAGTCGCGCGCGACCAGGCCCTCGCCGACCGCACGGCCGCGGGGCAGGCGTTCTCCTTCGTACGCACGGTCGAGGAGCTGTGCGAGGCCTGGAGCGTCGACCCTCCGGGCACCCTGCGCGCGGGCGGCCTGTCGGTGCGCGACTGGAAGAAGACCGCGCAGCTTCTCGACGTGCCCGAGTGGACGGCCGCGCTGGTGGTGGAGGTGGTCCACGCGGCGGGTCTCATCGCGTCCAGCGCGCCCGTGGACGGCGAGTGGCTTCCCACCACGGCCTACGACGGCTGGCGTGTGAAGGCCACCGAGGACCGCTGGGAGGCGCTGGCCGCGGCCTGGCTGACCAGCGACCGCGTGCCCGGCCTCGTCGGCGAGCGGGACGATCGCGACCGCCTGATGAACGTCCTGCATCCCGAGCTGCGCCGTCCGGCCGCGCCCGAGGTCCGCCTGCGGACGTTGCGCGTGCTGGCCTCGGCGGGTCCCGGCCTGGCGCCGTCCGCCGAGTCGGTGCGCGAGCGGCTGGCCTTCGAGCAGCCCCGCCGCCGTGGCACCTACCGCGACCAGCTGGTCGACTACACGCTGCGCGAGGCCGAGCAGCTCGGGCTCACCGGGCTCGGCGCCATGTCGGTCTTCGGCCGCGGGCTGCTGCCCGGGGCGGCCCAGGAGGCCGAGGCCGCCAAGAACGTCTCCACCGCCAGGGCCAGGGCCCTCGCCCCGGCCACCCCCGCGGAGCTGCTGGCGCCGCTGCTGCCCGAGCCGGTCGACCACGTGGTGCTCCAGGCCGACCTCACCGCCGTCGCGCCCGGCCCGCTGACCAGCGAGCTGGGACGCTGGTTGTCGCTCGCCGCCGACATCGAGTCCAAGGGCGGCGCCACCGTCTACCGGTTCGACGACGGCTCGATCCGCCGGGCACTGGACGCGGGATCCAGCGCGGACGAGCTGGTCGCCATGCTGGAGAAGCATTCCACGACCTCCGTCCCCCAGCCGCTGCGCTACCTGGTGACCGACGTGGCACGCAGGCACGGCCGCCTCCGGGTGGGCACCGCCAGCGCCTACGTGCGCTGTGACGACCCTTCCGTGCTCGACGAGGTGATGGCCGACAAGCGAGCGGTCCCGCTGCGCCTGCGGCGGCTCGCGCCCACCGTGGTGGCCTCGCGGAGCTCCCGGGCACTGGTGGTCGACTCGCTGCGCGCGATCGGCTACGCCCCCGTCGCCGAGTCGTCCGAGGGCGACGTGGTGGTGACCCGCGCCGACGCGCGGCGCACCGAACGGCCACCCACCGCCCGGCCGGTGCTCAGCTCGTCCAGCCCGGACGCCGACCTGGTGGCCGCGGCCGTACGGGCCATCAGGGCGGGCGACGAGGCCCACCTGTCGCGCAGGCATCCGGTCGCCGCGCCCGACGGGCAGGTGCCGCGCTCGCCATCGACGGGCACGATCGTGGCCTTGCAGGACGCCATCCGGCAGGGGCAGCGCGTCTGGATCGGCTACCTCGACTCGCAGGGCCACGCCACCAGCCGCATCCTGGAGCCCGCCCGCATGGAGGGCGGCTATCTCACCGCCTACGACGAGACACGCGCTGCCATCCACCGCTTCGCGCTCCACCGCATCACCGGCGTCGCGGACGTGAACTGAACCAAGGTCCCCGGCGTCCTAAGGGTTGACGACCTTTACCGGCCGCATCAGTTTGGCGTGCGAAGGCGTAAATCCTCTTGGGAGAAGGTGAGCGCGATGGGCACGGAGCGAACTCTTGGCCGGTTGGCGGAGGACTCTTGGAGCAGGCTCGGAGACTTCGACGCGCTCCACTACGAGGGGGCGTGGCACCGCGGCCACGATCTGGCGGAGCGCACGCGGCATGTCACCGGAGGGCTGAAGGCGCTCGGCGTGGAGCCGGGTGACCGCGTCGTCGTGATGATGGTGAACGGCCCCGAGGTCCAGATCGCCTACCAGGCACTGTGGGCGGCGGGCGCGGTCGTGACCCCCGTGCTGTTCCTGGTCGCGGCCGAGGAGCTGCGGCACATCGTCACCGACAGCGAGCCGCGCGCCGTGATCGCCTCCGCCGGGCTGCTGCCGGCCGTCCTCGCGGCGACCGACGGCCTGGACGTCGCGGTGGTCGTGGTGGGCGAGGTCCCCGAAGGCGGCGCGCACGGCGGGACTCAGCGGATCAGCGGCTTCGCGGAGCTGGAGGAGTCCCCCGAGGCGGGGGCCTCCGGCCGGGACGAGGACGACCTCGCCGCCCTCATGTACACCGGCGGCACGACGGGACGCGCCAAGGGCGTCATGCTCAGCCACGCGGGCCTGTGGCACGTCTCCAGGGCCGCGCACGATCTCACCTACCGGCCAGGGGTCGACCGAGCCATCGTCCCCGTGCCGCTCTCGCACTCGTACGGCCTGATCGTCACGATCGCCGCGATGCACGCCCCCGAACCACTCCACACGGTGCTCATGCGGTGGTTCGACCCGAAGGCGTTCCTCCGGCTCGCCGCCGAGCACCGCGTCCAGTACGGCGCGGTGGTGCCGACCATGCTCCAGGAGCTGCTGGCGGAGCCCCTCGAGGCCACCCCGCTGCCCGACCTGCTGTACCTGACGTGCGGCGCGGCGCCGCTCGGGCGCGAGGTCCTCACCGGCTTCGAGCGGCGCGTGCCCGGCGTGCGGATCATCGAGGGGTACGGCCTGACGGAGACGAGCGCGGTGACCACGTTCAACCCGCTGGACCACAGGAAGGCCGGAAGCGCGGGGCTGCCGCTGCCCGGATACACGATCACGATCAGGGACGACGACGGCGAGCCGGTGGAGCCCGGGGACATCGGCGAGATCTGCGTCCGCGGAGACGCGATCATGCGGGGCTACTGGCGGTCGCCTGACGAGAGCGGCCACGCCCTGGTGGACGGCGAGCTGCGCACCGGGGACATCGGATGCACTGACGACGACGGCTACCTCTACGTCGTCGACCGCAAGAAGGACCTCATCATCAGGGGCGGCTTCAACATCTTCCCGCGCGATGTGGAGGACGCCCTGAACAGGCACCCCGACGTCGCGATGTCGGGCGTGGTCGGCCGCCCTGACCCGAGGCTCGGCGAGGAGGTCGTGGCCTTCGTCCAGCTGAACCCGGAAGGCACGGCCACGGCCGAAAGCCTGATGGAGTGGGCCAGGGAGCGGCTCGGCAGGGTGAGATATCCCCGGGAAGTGCACTTCGTGGAGTCGATCCCGGTGACCAGCGTAATGAAGCTCGACAGGAAGGTGCTGCGCTCCCGGTTCACCTGATAGGCGGCGCGAGGGTCGTATGCGACGTGGTAAGTGTTGATCTGCCTGGAAAGCCATGGAAGTGAGACGATCGTGAGCAGCGGCCCTCCCGAGTCCTCCGGCCAGAATCCCAAGGACTGGCAAAGTCCCTACGGATCGTCCGGAGGGCACGACGCCTACGGCGGCCAGCCGTCGTACGGCGAGCCCTACGTCACCCCCTCCCGCACGACTCCGTATGACGACCAGCCGCCCCACGACCAGCAGTACGGGCAGCAGCACGACCAGCCGGGATACGACCAGTACGGCTCGCCGGCGCCCTCCTACGACGCGCCGGCCCAGCCCTCGTACGACCAGCCGTACGGCTCACCCGCCCAGGCCCCGTATGGTCAGCCCGGCTACGGGCAGCCGGGATACGGCCAGCCCGGTCAGGGTCAGGCCTCTTATGGTCAGCCCGGCTACGGCCAGCCCGGCTATGGTCAGCCTGCTTACGGTCAGCCTGGTTACGGCCAGCAGTACAACCAGCCCTACGGGTACCCGCCGAGGCCCGCGAGCGACGGCCCGCGCACCCACGCGATCGTCGCCCTCGTCATCAGCCTCGTGATGGCGCTGAGCTGCTACGTCTCGCTGGGCGGCATCGCCGGGGCCATCATCGCCGGCATCGCGCTCGGCAAGGTCGACTCCGAGCCCGCCCGAGCCAGATCCCTGCTCAAATGGTCCTGGATCAGCATCGGGATCAACATCGGCCTGCTCATCCTCGGGATCGCGACCGCCATCATCTTCAGCGCCAACTCGTAAACAGGCAGGTCGTGGCGGCAAGCCGCGGGAAAGCGGGACTGATCCGGCTCGTTCTCTTGTTGGATAGGCGGACGGGACCGCCAGCACGGTGGCCGTATGCGAACGGGAGAAGAAACGTGTCTGATGGCCCGCTGATCGTTCAGTCGGACAAGACGCTGCTACTGGAGGTGGAGCACGCCAGGGCCGACGACTGCCGCAAGGCGATCGCGCCCTTCGCCGAGCTGGAGCGCGCTCCCGAGCATGTCCACACCTACCGGGTGACCCCGCTGGCCCTGTGGAACGCCAGGGCTGCCGGGCACGACGCCGAGCAGGTCATCGACGCGCTGATCAGCTTCAGCCGCTACCCCGTGCCGCACGCGCTGCTCGTGGACATCGCCGAGACGATGTCCAGGTACGGCAGGCTCAAGCTGCAGAAGAGCGAGCACCACGGGCTGACGCTGACCAGCACGGACAAGGCCGTGCTCGAGGAGGTGCTCCGGGCCAGGAAGATCCAGCCGATGCTGGGCGAGCGCCTCGGCGACGACACCGTGGCCGTGCACCCGAGCGAGCGCGGCAACATCAAGCAGGCCCTGCTGAAGCTCGGCTGGCCCGCCGAGGACCTCGCGGGCTACGTCGACGGCGAGCACCACCCGATCACGCTGGCCGAGGACAACTGGACGCTGCGGCCCTACCAGCGCGAGGCGGCCGACTCGTTCTGGCACGGCGGGTCGGGCGTGGTCGTGCTGCCCTGCGGCGCCGGCAAGACGATCGTGGGCGCGGCCGCGATGGCGCACGCGCAGGCGACGACGCTCATCCTGGTCACCAACACGGTTTCCGCCCACCAGTGGAAGCAGGAGCTGCTCAAGCGCACCTCCCTCACCGAGGACGAGATCGGCGAGTACACCGGCACCAAGAAGGAGATCCGTCCGGTCACCATCGCCACCTACCAGGTGATGACCACCCGGCGGCAGGGCGTCTACCGGCACCTGGAGCTCTTCGACGCCCGCGACTGGGGCCTCGTGATCTACGACGAGGTCCACCTGCTGCCCGCGCCGATCTTCCGGATGACCGCCGACCTCCAGGCCAGGCGGCGGGTCGGGCTCACCGCGACGCTGGTACGCGAGGACGGCCGCGAGGGCGACGTCTTCTCCCTCATCGGCCCGAAGCGGTACGACGCGCCGTGGAAGGAGATGGAGAACCAGGGCTGGATCGCGCCGGCCGACTGCGTCGAGGTCCGGGTGACCCTCACCGACCAGGAGCGGCTCGCCTATGCGATGGCCGAGTCGGAGGAGCGCTACCGCTTCTGCGCGACGACGCCGTCCAAGACGCGGGTCACCGAGACGCTGGTCAGGCGGCACGCGGGAGAGCAGGTGCTGGTCATCGGCCAGTACATCGACCAGCTCGACGAGCTGGCCGAGCATCTCAACGCGCCGGTGATCAAGGGCGAGACGCGCGTCAAGGAGCGCGAGCGGCTGTTCCAGGCCTTCCGCGACAAGGAGATCCAGGTGCTGGTCGTCTCCAAGGTGGCGAACTTCTCGATCGACCTGCCGGAGGCCTCAGTGGCGATCCAGGTGTCGGGGACCTTCGGCTCCCGGCAGGAAGAGGCGCAGCGGCTCGGTCGGGTGCTCCGCCCGAAGGCGGACGGCGGCGGAGCGCGATTCTATTCGGTCGTCAGCAGGGACACGGTCGACCAGGATTTCGCGGCGCACCGGCAACGCTTTCTCGCCGAACAGGGTTATGCCTATCAAATCATCGACGCGGACGACGTGCTCGCCAGCGAGTGACTCGTTTCGCTGAGCGGCACGCCGCCGGTCCCCCCAAACCTGTCCCAGGAAAAGCTTCGCCTAGGGGACAGGCATTCAGGTCCACGAAATACCGTCGGTCCTGTACAACCGCATCACCCCCTCGCCTATTGGCTCCCACGGCGCCAACTGCGACATACCCGATGATCTAACTAAATCACAAGGGTTGTCCTGGTTTTTCGCGATTTTGGTATACGTTAACGCAACGTGTTCGCCAGATCACCGACCGACTAACCCGCCGACGTAAAGCACACCCAGCGCGATTAGCCAGGAAGCCGTCGCGATCCCGACAAGCACCAAAGACTTTTCCGGATATCTACGCATTATCGGTGGTAATAGGCCGCCCACCGTGCTGCTCGCGGCCACGAGCGCGAACACTCCCGACAGCGTGGACACCACCGTCAGCCGGTCCATGCACGAGTCGAACGGCTCCCCGTTTCCGCAGAACGCGGCGAGCCCCCACCCCGCGAAGACCGACAGCGTCCACAGTCCGCCGAGGAGCAGATTGGCCATGGCGGGAATTACCGGAGAGACCGCCACCTGGGTACGCGTCGTCACCCTGACGGCTGTACCCAAAGGTCAAGAGTCGGCAAACTCCGGACAAGCAATACATCGTACGTCCATCTGTGGACACGCGACATACAGCCGCGCCGACGGACATGGCGTAAGCATATAGGCTTGCTGGTTCGCTGCCTTTGTCCACCACCCCCGTCCCCCAAGGAGTCCTTCAGCATGCCCGGACACCAATTGGCCCCTGACATATCCGGAGAGGACCCCGGCACGCCGGAGAACGACCCCTCTCACCTCGCCGAAGACCCCTCAGACATCCCTTACGACGACCCCGCTCAAGTACTCCAGGCCGAGCGCGCCCACCTGGCCGCTTCCCGCGCCGCGCTCCGCGCGATGCGTGAGCACGCCCAGTCGCTGTCGGCCGACGCCGCGGGCGACTGGGTCTCGCAGCAGGTCCTGCAGGGCCTGCTCGACCAGCGTGTGGCCGCGCTCGCCGACCACGCGGACACCCCGCTGTTCTTCGGCCGGCTCGACAGGGCCGGCGACGACGACCTCCCCGTCACCATCCACGTCGGGCGCCGGCACGTGCACGACGACAACAGCCGTGCCCTGGTGATCGACTGGCGTGCTCCGGTGTCCCGGGCGTTCTACCAGGCCCGGCCGTCCGACCCGATGAGCGTGCGGCGCCGCCGCCGTTTCGGGTTCCACGGCGGCGAGCTGACCGCGTACGAAGACGAGCCGCTCGACCAGGGCGCGGCGCCGCTCCAGGAGTCGAGGATCCTCACCGAGGAGATCGAGCGGCCGCGCACCGGCCCCATGCGCGACATCGTCGCCACGATCCAGCCCGACCAGGACGAGATCGTGCGCGCGGACCTCGGCCAGACCGTCTGTGTCCAGGGCGCCCCCGGCACCGGGAAGACCGCCGTCGGCCTGCACCGGGCCGCGTACCTGCTCTTCACCCACCGCGAGAAGCTGGCGCGATCGGGCGTGATGATCGTCGGGCCGAACCGCGCCTTCCTTTCCTACATCTCCTCGGTCCTGCCCGCCCTCGGCGAGGTGAAGGTCGACCAGACCACCGTCGCGGGCATCGTCGGCGACCACTCGGCCCCCGAGGACACCGCCGTCGCCACCATCAAGGGCGACGCCAAGATGGCGCCGGTCCTGCACAGGGCTCTTTGGATGCACATCAGCAAGCCCGAGGAGGGTCTGTTGATCACGCGCGGCGTCAACCGCTTCCGCGTTCCCGACCACGAGGTCCGCGAGATCGTCGCCTCCCTGCGCGGCACCACGCGGTACGGCCCCGGCCGCGCTGCGCTCGCCCAGCGACTGGCCCATGCGATTCTCGTGCGCATGGAGCAGCGCGGCGAGTCCCCCGACGACCGCGTGCAGGACGCGGTCGCGAGGTCCAAGCCCGTCAAGCAGCTCGTTGACCAGGTGTGGCCCCGCGTGTCCCCCCAGCAGGTGCTGTTCCGGCTCATGTCCGACGCCGACTTCCTCGCCCGCGCCGCCAAGGACGACCTGACCGCCGAGGAGCGGGAGACCCTGCTCTGGACCAAGCCTCCCCGGTCGTGGAAGTCCGCCAAGTGGTCCGCCGCGGACGCCGCGCTGCTCGACGAGCTGGCCGACTGCGTCGAGCGCACGCCCATGCTCGGGCACGTGGTCGTGGACGAGGCGCAGGACCTGTCCGCCATGCAACTGCGCGCGCTCGGACGGCGCTGCCGTACCGGCTCGGCGACCGTCCTCGGCGACCTGGCCCAGGGCACCACCCCGTGGTCGGCCCGGTCGTGGGTGGAGGTGCTCGAACACCTCGGCTTCACCGAGGGCTCGGTCACCGAGCTGACCCTGGGGTTCCGCGTCCCGCGTGAGGTGCTCGACTTCGCGGCCCGCCTGCTCCCCTCGGTGGCGCCCACCCTGGCCGCCCCCCGCTCGCTGCGCCCGGGCGCCGGCTCGCTCACCGTACGGCGCGCGACCGACCTGGCCGAGGCCGTCACACAGGCCGTGAACGAGACCATCGGGCACGAAGGCTCCATCGGCGTGATCGCCGCCGACGCCTCCGTCGCCACGCTGGCGTCCGCGCTCGCCGCGCTTGGCATCCCGCACGACGTGCTCGGGCCGGACTCCTCCCCCGAGCAGCGGATCTCGGTCATCCCCGCGTCCCTCGCCAAGGGCCTGGAGTACGACCACGTGGTCGTCGCCGAGCCGGCGGACATCGTGGACGCCGAGGACCGCGGCCTCGCCCGCCTCTACGTCGTCCTCACCCGCGCCGTCACCTCCCTCAAAGTCCTCCACACCCGCGACCTCCCACCCCAGCTCGCCTAGCCGAGACAAAGGCCCATCCTCGGGCACTGGACTCACACCCTCCATCGCCCACCCGGCACCCAGTGTCGTGGGCACCCAGTGCAACCCACCCAGCCGTGGCCCCCCAAAGGCGGCAAGACGTCGACACGTCCCCCCACCAAGGGGCAGGCCACGGCCATCGATGCCGGCTGGAGTGAACCCGTGTTGTGAACCACGGGCCGATCGGTCGGATGGTGGCGACCGGGCGCAAGAGCACCTACAGCGCGGCCAACGACAACTGCGTCGAGGTGGCCAAGCTTCAGGGGGGCGGCCGGACCGTGCGGGACAGCAAGAATCCGAGCGGTCCGATGCTGCGCTTCACCAGCACCGAATGGCAGGAGTTCATCCATGGCATGAAGTCCGGCGAGTTGCGCTGACCAGCGCTCAAGCGCTGCCGCCGACCACGCCTTGCTACGTTGACGTTCATGACCAAAGCAGCGGAAACGGAACTTGCCATACGGAACGGTGTGGCCGAAGACGTCCAGGCGGTGCTGGCCTTCTGGCTCGAAGCCGCTGAAGGGACCGATCGGCATGACAGCGCTGAGAGCGTGCGCCGGCTGATCGAGCGTGATCCGGAGGCGTTGCTGGTCGCCGAGGTGGGCGGGCGGATGGTGGGCACGCTGATCGCCGGGTGGGACGGGTGGCGCTGCCATCTCTACCGGCTGGCCGTCGATCCCGCGCACCGCCGCAAGGGCATCTCCCGCATGCTGCTCGACGCGGCCGAGAGACGCTTCGTGGAGTACGGCGGGATGCGGGCCGACGCCATGGTCCTCCACGACAACACCCTCGCCCACCACGCCTGGACCGCCGCGGGTTACGTACGCCAGGGGGAGTGGGGGCGGTGGGTCAAACCACTCGGGTCGCGGCGCTCCTGACGCCCGCGTCGCCCGTAAGGGTGAGCGATGGCCATGCCAAAGAGCGAAAACGACCTTCGGCGGCGACCTCGCGAATCGTTACCTGCCGCTGTGTGGACGGTCTTGGGGATGGGTGACCGGTTCTACGCGAACCAGGTGCTCCAGCCCTTTGAAGTCATCAGGATTGACGGTGTACAGAGGCAACCGGTTGGCGACCGCGATTGACGCGATCAGCAAATCAGCGATGTTTCGCCGTGGGTTTCGACCTGCCGCCAGAACAGCCGCGTACACTCTGCCGAAAGCTCGTGCGGCTGCTGTGTCGAAAGGGATCGGTTCGAACTCCGACTCAGCGCGGGTGAGAATGTCCTGGCGACCGGCTTGTTCTTGTGGATCGTCGGTGGCGAGCGGGCCTGCTGAGAGTTCCGCCAGGGTTATGGCGCTGATGGCCTGCTCTAGTGGCAGCTCACGCTGGTCGAGACCTTCCATGAGGATGAGGATGTTGGTGTCGAGGAGCCCTCGTGTCGCGACCGTCACGAGTTCTCCTCCCCCGGCGCCGCAGCGGACCGCCCTTGACGGCGGGCGCGATCGTAGGGGTCGTCATTCACATCGTCGAAGATGGCGCGGACATCCTCTCGGAACTTCTTGTCGTCGATCGCAGGAGCTCCGGCGAATACGGCAGCGACACGTTCCCGAGGGACGAATGTTCGCCGGCGGCCGATGGGCGTGACGGTGGCGATCTGGTGCCCGTTGCGCATGAGAGTGAAAGATTCGCCGTGCTCTATGGCGTCCATGATCTCGCTGGCACGATTCTTCAGATCACGCTGATTGATCTCTGGTAGCTCGTGCGCCGGGTAGGTCATGGACACATCATACGACCATGTCCCACGGCGTGGCACATCATGGGACATGGTGGCGAGATCAACTCGTGTGCCGATCCAGCGAGGGTCCCACACAGACCACTGACGTCAATGGAGTGGCGCCATCCTTGGTGCCGCTCTATTTTTCCTACCTAGGATCGTGGCCATGGGAGAACAGCTCGGCCTGCGGGAACGTAAGAAGCGAGAGACCCGGCAGCGCATCGCCGACAGGGCCATGGGGCTCTTCATGACCCGTGGCTTCGACAACGTGACCGTGGCCGAGGTGGCCCGGGTGGCCGACGTCTCCGTAAACACGGTTTTCAACTACTTCAAGACCAAAGAAGACCTTTTCCTCGACCGCACGGACGTCGTGGAGGACCTGCCGAGCCAGGTCATCCGGGAGCGCCGGCCGGGCGAGTCGGTCGTCGCCGCGCTGCGCCGCGACTTCCTCACCGCGCTCGACGAGCGTCACTGGCGCATCGGGCTGAACGAGGGTTCCGAGGTGTTCAACCGGCTGGTCAAGGACAGCCCGTCGCTCGTCGCACGGATACGTGAGCTGGGCGAGCACCAGGAGGAACTCCTGGCCCGCACCCTCGCCGAGGAAACCGACGCCGACCCTGACGACATCACACCCTGGGTGATCGCCGCCCAGCTCTGCGCGGTCACGCGGCGGCTGGTGGCGCATGCCGTACGGCGCAAGATGGCGGATGAGAGCATCGACAAGATCGTCCCCGACCTTCGCGTGCAGGCGGAGCGCGCATTCGACCTGCTCGAAAGGGGCATCGGCGACTACGGCGCCCGCTGACCGTACACCCGGCCCACGGGGAAGGAATCGGCTGCCTCCCCCGCTTGTCCGGCCGTCGCAGACGCGGCTACTCGCGATCTACAGGTCGAGCTGGTACTCGAAGGTCGTGTGCGTCGGCACGTAGCCCAGCGCGTCGTTGATGCGCCTCATGTACGGGTTGCTGTCAGCCGTGTCGGCCAGCAGGCCGCCGAGGTCGGGGTAGCGCTCCATCATGAGGAGGTGGAAGTGTCAGAGCCCTGGTGCGGCTGCTCGACCGTCATGCGCATCTGCTGCACACCCCCTCGTCGATGGCGCCGGTCCGGTGTGACGGACGGCCCGATGAACCTACGTGCTCCACCACACGGCCGCAACACATTTCGGCCTCGTCTCTGCCCTTCAGGTGAACGCAGCCCACTGATCGTGCAGAAAAGTCGACCTAGCCGTACGACAGCGCTGATCAGGCGGGCGCGGTCGCGGTCGTCTCGGGTGTTCCGAGCCAGGTGAGCGCCAACGCCAAAGGGCCATCCCCGGTGGATCCGGGGACGGCCCTTTCAGTGACTTGCGAGCCGGAGGCTCAGAAGTCCATGTCACCGCCGCCGGGCATGGCGGGAGCGGCAGGGGTCTTCTCGGGCTTCTCGGCGATGACCGCCTCGGTGGTGAGGAACAGAGCCGCGATGGACGCGGCGTTCTGCAGCGCCGAGCGGGTGACCTTGGCGGGGTCGATGATGCCCGCCTCGAGCATGTTGACATACTCGCCGGTCGCGGCGTTGAGGCCGAAGCCCACCTCGATGTTGCGCACGCGCTCGACCACGACACCGCCCTCAAGGCCGGCGTTGATCGCGATCTGCTTCAGCGGCTCCTCGAGCGCCTTGCGGACGATCGCGGCACCGGTGGCCTCGTCGTTGAAGAGCTCCAGCTTGTCGAACGCCTTGGCGCCCGCCTGCAGCAGAGCCACGCCACCGCCGGGCACGATGCCCTCCTCGACGGCCGCCTTCGCGTTGCGAACGGCGTCCTCGATGCGGTGCTTGCGCTCCTTGAGCTCGACCTCGGTGGCCGCGCCGGCCTTGATGACGGCGACGCCGCCGGCCAGCTTGGCGAGGCGCTCCTGGAGCTTCTCGCGGTCGTAGTCGGAGTCGGTGTTCTCGATCTCGGCGCGGATCTGGTTGACCCGGCCGGAGATCTGCTCGGGGTCACCGGCGCCGTCGACGATGGTGGTCTCGTCCTTGGTGACGATGACCTGGCGCGCGCGGCCGAGCAGGTCGAGCGTGGCCGTCTCGAGCTTGAGGCCCACGTCCTCGCTGATGACCTGGCCACCGGTGAGGATGGCGATGTCGCCGAGCATGGCCTTGCGGCGGTCGCCGAAGCCGGGGGCCTTGACGGCCACGGACTTGAACAGGCCGCGGATCTTGTTGACGACCAGGGTGGCCAGGGCCTCGCCCTCGACGTCCTCAGCGATGATCACGAGCGGCTTGCCGGCCTGCACGACCTTGTCGAGCAGCGGAAGCAGGTCCTTGTTGGCCGACACCTTGGAGTTGACGATGAGGATGTAGGGGTCGTCGAGGACGGCCTCCATCCGCTCCGGGTCGGTCACGAAGTAACCGGAGATGTAGCCCTTGTCGAAGCGCATACCCTCGGTGAGCTCGAGCTCAAGGCCGAAGGCGTTGCTCTCCTCGACGGTGATGACGCCTTCCTTGCCGACCTTGTCCATCGCCTCGGCGATCATCTCGCCGATCTGCGTGTCGCCGGCGGAGATGGAGGCGGTCGAAGCGATCTGCTCCTTGGTCTCCACGTCCTTCGCGAGCTTCGAGAGCTCCTCGCTGACGCGCTCGACGGCGGCCTCGATGCCCTTCTTCAGGGACATCGGGTTGGCGCCGGCGGCGACGTTGCGCAGGCCCTCGCGCACGAGCGCCTGGGCGAGCACGGTGGCGGTGGTGGTGCCGTCACCCGCGACGTCGTCGGTCTTCTTCGCGACCTCCTTGACGAGCTCGGCCCCGATCTTCTCCCAAGGGTCCTCGAGCTCGATCTCCTTGGCGATCGAGACGCCGTCGTTGGTGATCGTGGGAGCGCCCCACTTCTTCTCCAGCACGACGTTGCGGCCCTTGGGACCCAAGGTCACCTTGACGGCATCGGCGAGCTGGTTCATACCACGCTCGAGACCGCGCCGGGCGTCCTCGTTAAACGCGATCATCTTGGCTGCCATACGGCTAGACCTCCCAGATACAGGGTGGCTTGCAGCGGATCGAGCCGACGCCCGCGACGGCATGTAGACCCCGCGACTTCACGACACCTGTCGCCGTGAACCGCCAGGCCCCATCGCCTCGATCCAGGTTTGTCACTCTCGACAGGAGAGTGCCAACGAACTGTTTAGCACTCTACCCTGCCGAGTGCAAGCGACAACCCCTATGACCTGGGAGGCACAAGGATTTCTCTGACCGTATGCCGAATATTGGACCTGCCCTCACGTGCGGGAAAGTACGGACATGACGGAAGGCTCGGCCCGTCTTCCTGCATGACGAACCGAACCTTCCGGCTACTGACCGAGAGAGACCAGTGGATCTTCGTCGACGACCGGACGGGGCCGGTGTCGTCACACAGTCCGCACGGACTCCGCCTGTGGACCCTTCTGGCCCTGTGTGATCTCGAACTCCACCCGCTGACCCTGCTCAAGGGACCGGTATCCCTCGGACATGATCGCTGAGTAGTGGACAAACACGTCCTTACCACCGTCTACCGCGATGAAGCCGTAGCCCTTGTCCGCGTTAAACCATTTGACGGTGCCCTGCGCCACTTTCCGACTCCTCTTGCTGGGCTCCGGACCCCACCCACTCCTCCGCGAGGCCCGTGACCTTCGGAACCGAGACGCATGCGAACTCCTCGGCCACGTCGATCGTTCTCGACCATACCTGTGGCAAGGCTTGGCGCAACAGAGTCAATCATCAAACTACTTCTTGACGTTCGCTGTAAGCAGGACGTCACTTTTCCGCCCGCGCTTGGTTTAGTTGAGGATTACACTACCCGCAAGAGTCAGTAAGAACTTCTATTATGATAGTCAGGCCGTTCCAGGCCCCCCTGGGCATGCCAACGCCCACGCGTCCCAGGGACACGTGGGCGTTGAGGGGAGCCTGAGGGTCAGCCGCCGGCGACCGCGGGGATCACCGAGATCTGCGCGCCCTCCGGGGTGGCGGTGTCAAGACCGTCCACAAAACGGACATCCTCTTCTCCGACATATACGTTGACAAAACGGCGAATCTTGCCCGTTTCGTCCAGAATGCGGGCGCCGATTCCGGGGAAGTCGGACTCCAGCTTCTGCAACACCTCGCGAAGCGTCGCGCCTTCACCGTTCACCTCCGCAGCACCATCGGTGTACGTACGGAGAATCGTCGGAATCCGCACAGAAACGCTCATTTATCGTGACCTTTCAGGAGTTATCGGCGATAGCCGTGCGGAATGCGTCGAGTGAGGGGCGGATGACCGCGGTCGGCCGGGCCTTGTCGGAGACCGCGTCGAGGGTCTTCAGGCCGTCCCCGGTGTTGAGCACCACCGTCTCGGCCTCCGGGTCCAGGAGGCCGTTCCGCACCAGCTTGCGGAGCACTCCCACGGTGACGCCGCCGGCGGTCTCACCGAAGATGCCCTCGGTGCGGGCCAGCAGGTGGATCGCGTCGACCACCTCGGCGTCCGTGACGTCCTCGACCGCTCCGCCCGTGCGGCGGGCGATGTCCAGGACGTACGGCCCGTCGGCCGGGTTGCCGATGGCGAGCGACTTGGCGATGGTGTCCGGCTTGACCGGCTGGACGATGTCGAGACCGGCCTTGAAGGCGGACGACACCGGCGAGCACCCCTCGGCCTGCGCTCCGTAGATCTTGTAGGGCTTGTCGTCGACGAGCCCGAGCTTGATGAGTTCCTTGAAGCCCTTGTCGATCTTCGTGAGCTGGGAGCCCGAGGCCACCGGCACGATGATCTGGTCGGGGATCCGCCATCCCAGCTGCTCGGCGATCTCGTAGGAGAGGGTCTTGGAGCCCTCACCGTAGTAGGGGCGGAGGTTCACATTGACGAAGCCCCACTTGTCGCCCAGCGGGTCGCCGATGAGCTCCGAGCAGAAGCGGTTGACCTCGTCGTAGGTGCCCTCGATGCCGACCAGGCGCCCGCCGTACACCGAGGCCATGACGATCTTGGCCTCTTCGAGGTTCGACGGGATGAACACGCAGGAGTCCAGACCCGCACGTGCCGCGGCGGCGCCGACGGCGCCCGCGAGGTTGCCGGTCGACGAGCACGACAGGGTGTGGAAACCGAAGTTGCGTGCCGCCTCAAGGGCGATCGCGACGACCCGGTCCTTGAAGGAGTGGGTCGGGTTCCCGGAGTCGTCCTTGACGTGCAGGCTGCGGATCCCCAGCTCACGGGCGAGGTTGTCGGCCTTGACCAGCTTGGTCCAGCCGGGCGCCAGGTTGGGCTTGGAGATGACGTCGGCGGGCACCGGGAGAAGCGAGCGGTAACGCCAGATGTTCTGCGGGCCCGACTCGATCTGCCGGCGGGTCACCGAGGTGCGACCGGCGTCGGGGGTGTCCCAGGTGTAAGCCACTTCGAGTGGCCCGAAACACTCGATACAGGCGAAGATCGGTCCGAGGTCGTAGCGAGTGCCACATTCGCGGCAGGAGAGCGCGACGGCGGGGCCGAAGTCGAGTGTGGTCGTTGTCTCAGCTGTTGCGAGCGCCATGAAGCGAGGCCTTTCCCTCATCTTCGCCCGGACCACCTTGATCACGGGCCGGAATTGGCACCTGTCCCGGCTGGTCTTCTGGTCGGTTGCCGCGCCATTCGGAGACGCGTGTGACCACAGCCGGGAGGGTTGCCGGGGCTTCGCAGGGCCGGTCCCTCCACCCCTCTGGATGAGCAATATGAAGTTGTGATCCCGCCGATGTTACAGGCAGGACAAAAGAACTGTACCTTGCCCGCCAGCGGGCCCGGTCGATCGTCTCACCAATCGAGACGAACAAGTATCATCACCACACGATCGGAGTGACCGCGCGGTGGGATCGCGACTATCACTTGTAGGCGTCGCCGAGAGCCGCCTGCACATACTTGCGGGCCTGGTGGATGCGCGATTTGGCGGTGCCCAGGGGGATGCCGAGCTGCTCGGCGACCTCGTTGTAGTCGAGCTGGCAGATGTCGCGCAGCACCAGCGCCTGCGCCAGGTCGGGCTTGTCGGCCTCCAGGGCCTCCATGGCGTCGAGCAGGTCGAGCCGCGAGCCCGCGATGACGCTCACCCTGCGCGGGTCGGCGCGCATGTCCGGAAGCTCCTCGGAGGTCTGCTCCGCGCCCCGGCGTTTCAGCGTGCGGTAGGTAGTGCGCGCGCAGTTGGCGGTGACGATATGCAACCAGGTGGAAAAACGTGCCCGCCCTTCGAACCTTCCGATATTGCGGGCGACGGCCAGCAACGTATCCTGGCAAGCCTCCTCCGCGTCCTGGTGGTAGGGCAGGAGCCTCGCGCAGTGGCGGAGCACGTCGGGCTCGATGCGGCGGAGGAGCTCTCCGAGGGAGCGGTGGTCACCTTGGGCGGCGGCGCGGGCCAGCTCTTCGGTCGTCTCGTCAAGCGCCATGCCGGAGCTCCCCTCGACGGTCTGCACTTTGCCTCGACCGGACCATCAGCCCATCTTATTGGGAGCGTTAAATTAATTTAATCCGCGGCCGGGTGCGCATCACAGCGGAGATGAACGGCGAGGGACCACCGCCACATGGCGGGCGAGGAGTGGTGATGGGCAGATGAACACTGTTCTGCTGGCCTCCAACAGGGGCCCGGTGTCGTTCACACTTGCCGACGACGGTGCGCTGACCATGCGCAGGGGCGGAGGCGGCATGGTCTCCGGCCTCTCGGAGGTCGCCAAGGACACCAACGTGCTCTGGGTGTGCGCCGCGCTCTCCGACGGCGACCGCAGCGCCGTACGGCTCGCGCCGAGCGGGCGCCTCGACCAGGCGGGCTACGACACCGGCCCGGTGCGCATGCTCGACATCCCGCCCGCGACGTTCCACCGCGCGTACAACGCCGTGGCGAACTCCACGCTGTGGTTCGTCAACCACCTGCTCTACGACATCCCGAACTCACCGCAGTTCGACATGCGGTTCCGCAGGGAGTGGGAGTCCTACCAGGATTACAACGCGGCGTTCGCCCTCGCACTGGCCGAGGAGGCCGCGCACGGCGCCCGCGTGATGATCCAGGACTACCACCTGACCCTCGCCCCGGCGATGCTCCGCGTCGAGCGCCCCGACCTGCGCATCGCCCACTTCTCCCACACCCCGTGGGCTCCGCCCGAGTACTTCTCCCTGCTGCCCGACGACATCTCCGCCGAGCTGCTGTCGGGCATCCTCGGCGCCGACCACGCCGGCTTCCTCGCCACGCGCTGGGCCTCGGCCTTCATGGACTGCTGCGAGACCCTGCTCGGCGCCCAGGTCGACCGCGTCGAGCGCACCGTCGCCTACGAGGGCAGGACCACGCGCATCGGCGTGCACGCCCTCGGCGTCGACGGCGACGCGCTGTGGGCCCGCGCCCTTGAGCCCGACGTCGAGTCGCACATGACCGCCCTCCGCGAGCGCGTGGGCGACCGCAAGCTCATCGTGCGCATCGACAGGACCGAGCTGTCGAAGAACATCGTCCGCGGCCTGTCGGCCTACAAGCAGTTCCTGACCGACCATCCCGAGTGGCACGGCAAGGTCGTGCACCTGGCGTTCGCCTACCCGTCGCGGCACGACCTGCCCGAGTACCGCGAGTACACCGCGGCCGTGCAGCGCTGCGCCAAGGAGATCGAGGACGTCTTCGGCGGCGAGGACTGGGATCCCCTGATCCTCAACGTGGACGACGACTACGCCCGCTCCCTCGCCGCCTACCGCATGGCCGACGTGCTGCTGGTGAACCCCATCCGAGACGGCATGAACCTCGTCGCCAAGGAGGGCCCGATCCTCTCGCCCCACTGCGCGCTGGTGCTGTCGAGGGAGGCGGGCGCCGCGGCCGAGCTCGGCGCCGACGCTCTCCTGGTCAACCCGTACGACGTCTCCGGCACCGCGAACGCCCTGCACGAAGCGCTGATGCTTCCCGAGGAGGAGCGAGCCAAGCGCGGCACCCGGCTGCGCGCCGCCGCGACGGCGCTGCCCCCGAGCCGCTGGTTCGCCGACCAACTGGCCGCCCTCGAACGCTGACCCGTCTTTCGTGACCCGGCTCCCCTGAAACGGGACCACCCGGCCCGAGTGAACCCCCGTCGCCTGCCCCTGGAACGCCGCTCTTTCGAGTGCCGGACTCCTTGCCGTCTGGGCACGTTCCTTGTGAATAGTCCGGTGGTACCTTCATGACCGTTCGAGTGTTCCGAGGCACGGGGGATCAGTGAGCTCGACCACGTCCGCACGACCGCGCGCCCGGCTCACCAGAGACCGTCCGACCTGGCTCATCTACCTGCAGCTCGCGACCTTCTCCACCTACCTGTACGGGCTCTCCGCCGCCCTGCCGCTGCTCCGCATCGACCAGGGGGTGTCCCAGGCCGTCGCGGGGCTGCACGGCACCTCCATGGCCGTCGGGAGCATCATCAGCGGCATCGCCATGCCGCGCCTGGTCTCCAAGGTCGGCAGGCGCCGGGCCACCTGGCTGGGCCTGGCCGTGATGGCCTGCGGCGTCGTGCTGGTCGCGCTCACAACGGCGCTGCCCGTCACCCTGCTCGGGTTCGGCCTGGCGAGCGGCGGCGGCTCCATCACGCTCTACGTGGGCATGTCGATGCTGAGCGACCACCATCGAGCGGCCGGTCCCGCGGCCATCAACGAGGCCAACGCGGTGGGCGTCACCGTCGGCATCGGCGTGTCCTTCCTCATCAGCGTGCTCGCCGGAACCCCGCTCGGCTGGCGGGCCGGCATCCTCATCACGCCCATCGCGGCGCTGCTCCTGCTCGCGTTGATGGGCCGGGTGTGGGTGCCGGCCCTCCCGACGGCCGGCGACCACCCGGAGGCCGGCCCCACCCGCGCCGCGGACGCCCCCTACGGCTGGCGCTTCCACGCCGCCTGCGGGGTGCTGTTCTGCCTGGTGGCCATGGAGTTCCTCTTCAACGTCTGGGCCGCCAAGCTGCTGGCCGACCAGACGGGCATGACCGCGGCGGCGGCGGCCACCGGGCTCACCGCGTTCACCGCCGGCATCGCCGTGGGCAGGTTCGCGACCGGGCGGCTGGCCCTCCGCATGGACCCGACGCGCATGCTGTCCGGCGCCCTCGTGGTGACCCTGACGGGCTGGTCGGTCTTCTGGTTCAGCGCCCATCCGGTGATCTCGTACGCGGGCCTGGTCCTGAGCGGGCTCGGCATCGCGGTGCAGTTCCCGCTGGGTCTCGCCAGGGTCCTCGCCATGTCGGGCGGCCGGGCCGCCCAGGCGAGCGCGGCGGCCTCCATCTGGACCGGGGTCGCCGTCGGCGTCGGGCCGTTCGCGCTGGGCGCCCTCGCCGACGGCTTCGGCACCCGCATGGCGTTCCTCGTTGTCCCGTTGCTGATAGCCCTCGCGATCGCCGGCATCGCACTCTCGCGACCGCCCGCGACGACCCCCGCCTGATGCCTCGGTAAGTGCCCGCGCACCTGAGGCCTCGGTCAGTGCCCGCGCGCGCCAGAGGCCTCGGTCAGTGCCCGCGCGGGCTTCTCTCCGCGACCGCGTCGGCCAGTGCCGACAACAGCGCCGCGACCCCGGCCGGGCCGTCCACGACGAGGTCCGCGCGCTCGGCGAGCGCGGTGACCTCCACGGAGGCGCTACACACGGTGACGCCCGGCAGCCCGGACAGCCGTACGGCCTCGAACGCCGCGAGGTCGCCCAGATCGTCCCCGGCGAACAGCACGGACCGCGCGAAACGCTCGGCGAGGAACCCTCCGAGGGCGTGCCCCTTGTCCATCCCCGCGGGCCGCAGTTCCAGCACCAGCCGTCCCGGCTCGACGAGCAGGCCGCTCTCGGCGGCCAGCTTCGCCAGCGGCTCGCGCAGGACGAGAAGCGTCCCCTCCGGGTCCGGGGCCCTGCGGGTGTGGACGGCCACCGCCCTGCCCTTGTCCTCGATCGTCACTCCCGGCTCCGTCCCGTCGGTGAGGGTGACGCCGAGCAGGGCCAGCAGACCAGGCAGCGCGGCGCGCACGCGCTCGACCCCGGGTGGCGGTGGCGGGGACATCACCTGGCCGTCCTCCCAGCGTTCGAGCCCGTACTGGCCGAGCACCACCAGCCCGGGCACGTCCGCGAGACCGGGCCCGCCCGGCACCTCGCCGTAGGCGATGGCCGTCGCGGCCGGGCGTCCGGTGACGATCACCACGCCGCCCACCAGGCCGCCGAGGCGTACGAGCGCGGCGGCGGCGTGCGGGTCGACACGGGCGTCGGCGGGGTCGGGGACTATAGGGGCGAGCGTGCCGTCGAAGTCGAGACCGACCACCGCCCCCGCGGGGTCGGCCTTGATGGCGGCCAAACCTGCGATATCTGGCAATACATCATGAGTCACGCGTGGAGCAGTACCCCAGGGATCAGGGGCGCATGCCCAGACGGCGTGCCGCGCGCTCGCGCTGGCGGGATGCACGCAGCCGCCGCAGCCGCTTCACCGTCATCGGATCGTGGGCCAGCGCCTCGGGACGGTCGACCAGCTGGCCGAGCAGCTGGTAGTAACGCGTCGACGAGATGCCGAAGGTCTCGCGGATGGCCTGCTCCTTGGCGCCCGCGTAGCGCCACCACTGGCGCTCGAAGGCGAGCAGCTCGCGCTCGCGGTCGGTGAGGTCTCCGGGCGTGTGGGGGGCGGATGGTTCCTCGGGATCGCTGTCACCGTGGTCGGGTGCGGTGTCCATGCTGTCCTCCTCGGTCGGGCACGCGGAGACGTCGGCGGCGAGCCGGGCAGGGGGGAGCGGGAGACGAGCGAACGAGCGCCCGGGCGAGCGCGACCCTGAGCCACGACGCGCGCATGCGGCCCGTGGCCATGGTAGTCGGGAATTCGCGGCTGTTCATGACAGTTCGGGAGACGTACAGTCACCCGAAGCGCCCGAGGCGCTTCCGAGGGACGTGCAGGTCAAGG
>NZ_JBFBIK010000008.1:0-120566 GCF_040685555.1 Sphaerisporangium sp. NPDC088356 | reverse complement strand
GCCAGCGCCTACGGGTACGGCCGCAACTGGGCCCAGGCCACCTCCAGCGGCTGGGCCTACTGGGTGTTCAGCTCGCTGCGGTCGTGGGTGGACTACCAATTGCAGGTGCTCGGATTCCACACCGGCCTCGCCGACCCGCACGACTACCAGTCGTGGCCCTGGGAGTGGCCCCTGCTGCTGCGGCCGGTCGCGTTCTACTACCCCACCGACAGCAAGGGGTGCGGTGCCGCGAAGTGCTCGGAGGCCGTGCTCGGGGTGGGCACGCCGGTCATCTGGTTCGGCGCCGTGCTCGCGTTGATCGCGTTGATCGCCTGGTACGTGTCCACCCGCGACTGGCGGGCCGGGGCCGTGCTGCTGGCATACGCCGCCGGATGGCTGCCGTGGTTCTACTACGCCGTGGCGGACAAGCGCACGATGTTCCTGTTCTACATGGCGCCCATGCTGCCGTTCATGATCCTGGCGCTGACCCTCGTCGCCGGGCTGCTCATCGGGCCCGCCAGGGTGGACACGACGCGCAGGGCCGTCGGCGCCGCGGTCGTCGGGGCCTTCATGCTGCTGAGCGTGGTCAACTTCGGCTGGCTGTACCCGGTGCTGACCGCGGAGCTCATCCCCTACGACGACTGGAACCGCCGCATGCTCTTCCGCAGCTGGATCTAGACGGCCGCCTCTTCGACGGGCACGGCGGACGGTTCGCGGCGCGGACGTACGCGGCGTAGCACGATGGCGGCGGCGAGGAACGCCAGAGGCGCGGCGGGCAGCAGGTAGCGGTAGTCGAACTCGGCGGTGGCTGCCGGGGCGACCACCAGGGCGGCGGAGGCCACCAGCGGCAGGAGCGCGGGGCCGCCCAGCCGGCGCCAGCGGACCACGACGCCGGCGATGCCCACCAGCAGGGCCAGGCCCACGCCGAGGCCGGGCAGGTAGAAGATGCGCTGGTAGCGCTCCATGAAGGTCGCCCACGGCCAGTAGGCCCTGGTGCTGGCCCGGCCCTGCTCGTAGGCCACCACGTCGCGGTCGGTGGTGCTCCCCTGGGGGTAGCTCGGCCACTTGGGCACCGACGACATCTGCCTTACGGGATCCTTCTTGCTGACGCCCTTGTTGAAGAACTGGTATTGGTTCCAGGTGTTGGCGTCGGGGAAGACCGGCCGGTCCCAGCGGAAGCTGCGCAGCAGGTCGCCGGTGACCGCCGACAGGTAGTCGCCCGGCTGGGCCAGGATCGCGCGCTTGGCGAACTTGCCCGCCGCGTCGTTGATCGACCTGTCGAACTTGTCGGTGCCCCAGCGGTGCAGCACCTCGCCGAGGCCGCTGTACCAGAGGTAGAGCTGGGAGAACTCGCTGCGCTCGATGCTCGGGTTGTTGCACAGCGGGATCAGGTCCTGCTCGCGCTGGAGGTCGGGCTTGATCTTCTTGCAGTCGGCGAACTTCGCCGTGCGCATGTAGAGGATCAGCCCGTCGCTCTGGGTCATCGCGAACTGGCCGTTCGCACTGGCGAACCACCCCATGTACGCCACGACCGGCACAGCGCAGGCGGTCACCACCGCCGCGATCGCCTTCCAGTGGGTGCGCTTGATGAGCAGGAACACCACGACCACCGCGAGGATGGGCAGCCCGATGCTGCGGGTGAGCGCGGTGAGCGCCAGAAGCAGGCCGACGGCGGCGCCCGTCTTCCACGACATCTTCCTGTGCCAGAGGACCACCGTGACCAGCGCCACGATGAGCAGCGTGAACATGGTGTCCGACATGACCATCTGCTCCAGCTGGATCTGGTAGGCGTCGAACAGCACCGGCACGGTGGCGATGGTCGCGCCCCAGTCGGGCAGCCCAAATTTGCGTCTCAGAAGCACATAGATCAGCACCGCCGCCGCCAGGCCCATGAGGTGTTGTGTAAAGACCACCAGCGCGAAGCTGTGAAAAGGCTTGAGGATCAGCAGCCAGAACGCGTAGCCGTCCGGTCGGATGGGATGCGGGCGGGGGTGCAAAGCGACCGAGACGTACTCGTAGGAGTCGTTGAACCACATCGCCGGGCGGTAGCCGAGCATCGCGATCACCCTGAGCAGCGAGCCCAGCGTGAAGGCGATCACGGAAAGGCGGCGCTGCTTCAGGAAGCCCAGGAGGCGCACACCCTTGCTCGGCGTGGGCACATCGGCCTGCGCCGGTTCGGCAACGGTCACCATGGTTTACAGGATGCCAGCCCTTTCGCGGACTTGACCCGAGCAACTGGGGGCAGAGGGCATCATGGTCTAACTACGCACCGGATGATCGAGGCGCAAACGAGGGGTTTCGACGTGGAACTGACCGTGGTCATGCCATGCCTGAACGAGGCGGAGACCGTCGAAACGTGTGTCCGCAAGGCGCTGGCCTGCATGGCGGAGCACGGCATCGAGGGTGAGGTGGTGATCGCTGACAACGGCAGCACCGACGGATCCCAGCAACTCGCCCGCGACGCGGGAGCCCGCGTGGTCCACGTGGACGAGAAGGGTTACGGCAACGCCCTGATCGGCGGCATCCGCGCCGCCCGCGGCCGTTACGTGATCATGGGCGATGCCGACGACTCGTATGACTTCACGGCGCTGCTGCCCTTCGTCGAGGAGTTGCGCTCGGGCGCCGACCTGGTCATGGGCAACCGCTTCCGGGGCGGCATCGAGCCGGGCGCCATGCCCCCGCTCCACAAGTACCTCGGCAACCCCGTGCTCTCGTTCATCGGCCGGCTGTTCTTCCCGAGCGCCATCCGCGACTTCCACTGCGGCCTGCGCGGGTTCCGCCGCGACTCGATCCTCAACCTCGGCCTGCAGACCGGCGGCATGGAGTTCGCCAGCGAGATGGTCGTCAAGGCCACGCTGCAGGGCCTCGACGTGCGCGAGGTCCCGACGACCCTCGCGCGCGACGGCCGTTCCCGCCCGCCGCACCTGCGCTCGTGGCGCGACGGCTGGCGCCACCTGCGCTTCCTGCTTCTCTACAGCCCCCGCTGGCTGTTCCTGATCCCCGGCGCCGTGCTGATGGCCCTCGGCCTGGTGGCCGGCGCCGCGCTCACCTTCGGCCCGGTGTACATCGGCAAGCTCGCCTTCGACGTCGACACCCTGGTGGGCGCGTCGGCGATGGTCGTGATCGGCTTCCAGGCGGTGCTGTTCGGCCTGTTCACCAAGGTGTACGCCGCGGAGGAGGGCTTCCTTCCCGAGGACAGGCGGATCCAGCGCCTCGTCGACGTGGTCACGCTCGAGAAGGGCCTGGTCGCGGGCAGCCTGCTGGCGATCGGCGGCCTCGCGGGCATGGTCGCGTCGCTGGCCCACTGGCAGGTGCGCAACTTCGGCGAGCTGATCCCGGCCGAGTCGCTGCGCCTGGTCGTGCCGTCCGCGACCGCCCTCATCATGAGCTTCCAGACCATCTTCGCCGCGCTGTTCATCAGCATCCTCGGCATCCGCCGCACCAAGGAGACGCCGGTCGACGTCGCCGCCTCCGCCGCCGAGGAGGCCGCGGAGGCCGTCAAGCGCGAGGCCACCCCCGCCGCCTGACAGGCTTCGACCGCGTCAGGCGCAACGCCGCACCCCGGCCGCCTGCCGGGCACTTGCCCGCTGCCGACCGGCCATCCCGTGCGGGAGGATCGGCGCAACCTTTGTAATGCGTTCGAGACGCCATGTCCGGCCGTCTAGGCTTGTCCCATGTCCCAGCACATTTTGACCGCCGTCGCCTGGCCCTATGCCAACGGTCCCCGCCACATCGGGCACGTCTCCGGGTTCGGGGTTCCGTCCGACGTCTTCAGCCGCTACCAGCGGATGGCGGGCAACAAGGTGCTGATGATCAGTGGGACCGACGAGCACGGCACGCCCATCCAGGTGCAGGCCGACAAGGAGGGCGTGACCGCCCGCGAGCTCGCCGACCGCTACAACCGGGTGATCACCGACGACCTCACCGCCCTCGGTCTCTCGTACGACCTGTTCACCCGCACCACGACGGGCAACCACTACGCCGTCACCCAGGAGATCTTCAAGGGTCTCTACAACAACGGCTACATCTTCCCGAAGACCACGATGGGCGCGGTCTCCCCGTCCACCGGCCGCACGCTCCCCGACCGCTACATCGAGGGCACCTGCCCCATCTGCGGGTATGACGGGGCGCGCGGCGACCAGTGCGACAACTGCGGCAACCAGCTCGACCCGATCGAGCTGGTCAACCCCAAGAGCCGGGTCAACGGCGAGACGCCCAAGTTCATCGAGACCGAGCACTTCATGCTCGACCTGCCCGCCTTCGCCGAGGCGCTGGCCGGCTACATGCACTCCAAGCAGGGCGAGTGGCGGCCCAACGTCCTGAAGTTCGCGCTCAACCTGCTCGGCGACATGCAGCCCCGCGCGATCAGCCGCGACCTCGACTGGGGCGTGCCCATCCCGCTCGACGGGTGGAGCGACCGCGGCGACAAGCGGCTCTACGTCTGGTTCGACGCGGTCATCGGCTACCTCAGCGCCTCCATCGAGTGGGCGCGCAGGTCCGGCGACCCCGAGGCCTGGCGCCAGTGGTGGCAGAACCCCGACGCCCGCGGCTACTACTTCATGGGCAAGGACAACATCGTCTTCCACGCCGAGATCTGGCCCGCGATGCTGCTCGGCTACAACGGTGAGGGGGCGCGCGGCGGCACGGCCGGGTCGCTCGGCAAGCTGGCGCTGCCGTCCGAGGTGGTCTCCAGCGAGTTCCTGACGATGGAGGGCCGCAAGTTCTCCTCCAGCCGCCAGGTCGTGATCTACGTCCGCGACTTCCTTGAGCGTTACGACGCCGACGCCCTGCGCTACTACATCTCGGTGGCGGGCCCCGAGAACCAGGACACCGACTTCACCTGGTCCGAGTTCGTCAACCGCAACAACGGCGAGCTCGTCGCCGCCTGGGGCAACCTGGTCAACCGGTCGATCTCGATGGCCGCCAAGAACTTCGGCGTGGTGCCGGAGGCCGGCGAGCTGACCGACGCCGACCGGGCGCTGCTCGCGCGCAGCCGGGCCGCCTTCCCGGCCGTCGGCGCCGAGCTGGGCAGGTCCCGGTTCAAGAACGCCATCACCGAGGCCTTCGACGTCGTGCGGGACGCCAACCGCTACCTCGCCGAGCAGGAGCCGTGGAAGATCAAGGACGACCCCGACCGGGTGAAGTCGATCCTGCACGTCTCCCTCCAGATCGTCGACGACGCCAAGACCCTGCTCACGCCCTTCCTGCCGGGCTCCTCGAACAAGATCTACTCGATGCTCGGCGGCGAGGGCGTCTGGTCGGGGATGCCCGAGATCCATGAGGTCGACGAGGACGGCGGCACCCCCTACCGCGTCATCACCGGGCAGTACGACGGCGCGGCGGTGTGGGAGTCCAGGCCGATCCGGGCGGGCGTCCCGCTGGCCCCGCCGACGCCGCTGTTCCGCAAGCTCGACACCAAGCTGGTCGACGAGGAGCTCGCCCGCCTCGCCGAGTGAACCGCGCGAGCGGAGTGAATCCAGCGAGCCCACTGGGCTCAGTGAGTCCAGTGGGTCGTTCACGCGAGCCGGTCAGCACGATGGGGAGTCTCCAGTGACCACCGTTCCCGCCCCGCCGCCGCTGGGCGCCGAGGTGTTCGACAGCCACTGCCACCTGGACATCATGGTCGGCGACCGCAAGGCGTCGTCGGGTGATCCGGTGGCGCTGGCCGCCCAGGCGTCCGAGGGCAGTGTCGGGCGCATTCTGGCCGACGCGCGGGCGGTCGGCGTCACCAGACTGGTGACCATCGGGTACGACCTGCGGTCCTCCCGGTGGAACGCCGAGGCCGCGCGCGACCACGAGGGCGTCTACGCGGGGGTGGCGATCCACCCCAACGAGGCCCACGCGGCCACGCCCGAGACGCTGGCCGAGATCGAGAAGCTCGCCCGCGAGCCCCATGTGCGGGCCGTGGGCGAGACCGGCCTCGACTACTACCGCGACTGGGCCTCCCGCGCCGACCAGGAGGCCTCCTTCCGCGCGCACATCGAGATCGCGAAGCGCACGGGCAAGGCGCTGGTGATCCACGACCGCGAGGCCCATGACGACGTGCTCCGCGTCCTGGCCGAGGAGGGGGCGCCGGAGGTGGTGGTGTTCCACAGTTTCTCCGGCGATGCCGGCATGGCCCGCCAGTGCGTCGATGCCGGATATTTCATGTCCTTCTCCGGGCCGGTCACGTACAAGAACGCCGCCAACCTCCGCGAGGCCGCCCGGGTGGCGCCGCAGGAGCTGATCCTCGTCGAGACCGACGCCCCCTACCTGCCGCCCACCCCCCACCGGGGCAAGCCCAACGCGCCCTACCTGATCCCGCTCACGATGCGCTGCCTCGCCCAGGTCAAAGACGTGGACGTCGACGACCTGGCCCGCGCGATCAGCGCCAACGGGGAGCGCGTCTTCGGTGCCTGGTGAACGGCGCGGCTCGTCACGGTCATGGTGAAGCCGGTGACCCAAAGTGCCGGTCATGTAACAGACTGGTTTCGGTGATCCGGTTGAGGCATCCGTAAGGCGGCGCTAGCGTCGTCAGCCGGTCTACCCCGAAGGACGCGCAGTGGATTCAGCACCGGCCCCGAGACCCGCCGCCCGGCGTGCCGGGTCGCGTCGCGCCCCCCGCCGCCCCTCTCGCCTCCGCTCAGGCCTCGTGGCCGGCATCCGCTCGCCCTGGACCGGCGTGGTCTGCGCCGTCGCGGCGGGGGTCTCGTTCGGGCTGCTCACCGGGGTGGTGCTGACGAAGGAGGTGCGTCTCGCCGTCGACGGCGGCGAGACGACGGTCCGCACCTTCGGCGCCACCGTGCGCGACGTGCTCGCCGACGCGAAGGTCCCGGTCGGCCCGGCCGACAAGGTGTATCCCACCCGGTCGGCGGAGGTGCGCGACGGCACCGCGATCGTCGTACGGCACGCGAGGCCGCTGGTCCTCACCGTGGACGGCAGGAAGAGCACCCACACGGTCACCGCGCTCAACGTGGGCGAGGTCCTCCAGCAGTTCCACCTGACCGGCCGCCGGGCGACGCTGTCGGCGTCCAGGATGCGGCAGATCCCGGTGTCGGGCTTCTCGCTGGACGTCCGGACCCATCGCCGGGTGACCGTCGTCAGGGGCGGCGTACGGCTGGACGCGGTGACCACCGGCCGCACGGTGCGGGCCGTGCTCGCCCAGCAGAAGATCACCCTGGCCAAGGGTGACAAGGTGCGCCCGCCGATGGGCGCCTTCCCGGAGGACAGCGAGGTGATCCGCATCATCCCGGCCGCGCCTCCGGCCCCGGTCCACACGGTGGCGGTCAGCCCGTCCGTCGCCTCGCTCAACTGGACCGCGCTGGCGCGGTGCGAGACGCTCGCCAACCCCAAGTCGTTCAATCCGCGCGGGCCCTACTACGGCATGTACCAGTTCAGCCTGCCCATGTGGCAGGCCGTGGGTGGCAGCAAGACGCCGCTCGACTGGTCGGCGCCCGAGCAGACCTACCGGGCGCAGCTGCTCTACCAGAGGGTCGCCGGCCGGTGGCGCGGCCAGTGGCCCGGCTGCGGCGCCCGCCTGTTCACCCGCTGACGCGCCGGCCGCCACCCCCGGAAGGCCTCCTGCCGATCGCCTGAGCCGGCAGCCGCTGACGGACGCGGTCAGCCGCTGACGGACGCGGTCAGCCGCTGACCGAGGCGCCGAAGTCGGCCGGTGAACCTTCGGGCACGGCGGGCACTCCGCCGCGTCCGGGCACCAGCAGCCGGGTGGGGCTCCCTTCCCGCATCACCGCGACCGCGCCGCCGGGAGACGAGCGCTCGTCCGGCACCCCGGCCAGCAGGCCCGTACCGGCGGCGAACGGGTCGGTGGCGCCGAAGGAGGCGACGGACCAGCCGAGGTGGTCGTGGGCGTGCGGCTCGTCCAGCCGGGCCGCCAGGGCGTCCCCTTCGCCGCTCAGAAGCACCCCACTGATCGCGCCCGCCTCCGCCCCGCCACCGGAGTCGAACGGGCTGCCGATGGCCAGGTAGAGGGCCTTCGGCGCCGCGAGCATGGCCAGCGACCAGCCGAGGGCGGCCTTCGCCTCGGCGGGCCGGCCCTCCAGGCCCTTGGCGCCGAGCCGGATGGTCCTCGCCGGCTGGAGTTTCCCGGACTGGTCGGCCTGGAAGGTCTGCACCAGGCCGGAGTCCGCCACTCCTGCCACGTCGGCGAGGGGAGCGCTTGCCGCGAGGTACGGCTTGCCGCCGAACTCCGCGTAGGCGAGGGCGTAGCCGTACCGGTCACCCACGTGCTCCTTGACGTCCTTGACCGACTCCGGGATGCCCCACTTCACGCTGGTGTAGGTCTCGCCCGCCTCGGCGACGTCGAAGATGACCTCCACGGCTCCGGTGTCCGCCTTGCCGGAGTCCGCGCCCTGCTTGCCCACCCCGTCGTCGTTCTCGTACGGCGTGCCGATCGCGAGGTCGGCGGCGCGGGCCTGTCCGCCTAGGTGGCCTAACACCAGCGACCAGCCGAACATGTCGCCTTCCTCGCTGTTGCCCACGACGCCCTCGCCCTCCTGGGTGACGCGCTTGGGCGTGCGGGGCCCGATGTCCGCCCGAGCGGGGTACACGTAGACCGCGCCCGCGTCGCCGGTGCTGTCGGCGTCCTCGTACGGCGCTCCGACCGCGATCACGCCTCCCGGGCCGTCCTTCGGCCCGGCGGCCGCCAGGGCCCAGCCGAAGTGCGCGTTCACCTCCGGCTGCGGGGGCGGGAGCTTCTCGACGGCCTTGGGAGGCACCCGGCCGCCCTTGGCCCCGCCATGGATCACGTACACGGCTCCCGCGCCGGCCGTCCCGTCGGTCTCCGCGTAGGGGGCGCCCACGACGACGTCCAGGCATCCGTCGCCGTCGACGTGGGTCGTGCGGACCGTCCAGCCGAAGGCGGCACCGGCGCCCGCGTCGGGCGCGGTGACCACGAAGCCGCCGCCGCTCCCGTCGGCGGGCAGGATGTGGACGGCCCCGGCCCCCGGCACGCCGGCGGCGTCCGCCAGCGGGTCGCCCACGGCCACGTCGTCGCGGCCGTCGCCGTCGAAGTCGGCGGCGCCGGCCTTGGAGCAGTCGGCCGCCGCGTCGGCGCGCGAGGGGGCCGCCCCGGTCAGGGACGCCGCCAGGAGCCCGGCGACCAGCGGGGACACGAGAAGCGAGCGCCACGTCACAGCCGTACCTCGATCGTCTTTGTGTCGGAGACCCGCAGCTTGAGCACGGCCGCGTCGCGTGCCGGGGGCACGTCGTAGACGAACACCCCGTCGACCTTGTCGCCGGGGTAGAGGGTGTCGGGCACGGCCGTGGAGGACGGGTCCACCTCGTGCTCGCCGCCCCGGTCGTCCACCAGGACCGGCGGTTCGGTGGGGGGCGTGGCGGAGGCGCCGCCAGGGTTCATCAGGGTCCACCCGATCACGCAGAAGCGGCCCTTTGATGGCGTGGCATTCTCGTAGGAGGTCAGCCCGCACCTGGCGGGCCTCGGGATGACGAACTGCGCGTCCTCGATGAACGAACCCGTCGTGAAGCGCCTGCCCACGTCGGTCTCGGGCACGGCGGGGGTGGTGACGGCGGCCGCGCCGGTCGCGCGGACCTGTGAGCGGCCGTAGAGCACCATCGCCAGCACCCCGCCCGTGACGACGAGCCCCGCGAGCACGGTCAGCGCCGGCAGCAGCCACCTGCGGGACCTTCTCGGCGCCTCCTGCTGCGGGGCGGGCACGAGGGACGGCACCGTGGCGGCGGTCGTGCCGGCCTGAGGATGGGTGTCGTCCGCCCGCGCGCCCGGGAAGGGCGGGTCTTCGAGCACGGAGGTGGCCGGGACCCGGGTCTCCTGAACCGGAGCACCGGGCGGGGAAGCCTCGGGGGAGGATGCGACTTCGGGGCCTGAGGCCGTCCCGGCTTCGAGGCCGGAGGGGATCTTAAAGGTTTCAGGGGTTTCTGGGCGAGAGGGGGTCCCAGGGGCTTCGGGGTGGGGAGCGGTCCTGAGGTGGTAGGCGAGGCCGGGGAGCGACATACCCGGCTGGGTGTCGTCGGTGTCGGGCCCGCTGCCGGAGTCCCAGCCGGGGTCGTTTTCTGAGGCCCTGTTGGAGACAGCGTCGGAGGCCCTGTCGGAGGCTCTGTCGGAGGCCCTGTCGGGTGCGCTGTTGGACGCGCTGTTGGACGCGCTGCCGGGGGCCGTTTCTGTGAGGGCGGCGGCGACGTTCGCGGGGGGCTCCCACGACGCGCTCAGCATCTCGGTGGCCACGAGCGTCGGAGGATCCGCCGATGACACCGGCGAGGGAGCCGGGCCCGGCCGCGCGATGTCGCCGCCCACCAGCGCGATCAGCAGATCCTGCGCGGAGGGCCTGCGCCGGGGATCGGGATCGGTGGCCAGCCGCACCAGCCGGTCGAGTGGCGCGGGCAGGGTGCCGAGGTCGGGCTTGCCGGTCAGCACGCGTGATGCGAGGGTCATCATGTCGCCGCGCCCGTACGGATGCCGCCCGTTGCCGGCGTAGGCGACCAGGCACCCCCAGGCGAAGACGTCGGCCGCGGGGGAGATCTCCTCGCCGCGCACCTGCTCGGGGGCCCACCAGCCGGGACTGCCCAGCAGCTCGCCGGACTTCGTGACCCCCTGGGTCGCGTCCAGGGCGCGGGCGATGCCGAAGTCGATCACGCGGGGGCCCGACATCGAGAGGATCACGTTGGCGGGCTTGAGGTCGCGGTGCACCAGGCCCGCGACGTGGATGGCCGCGAGGGCCGCGGCCACGCCGAGGGCGACGCCGTGCAGTGTCCCGGCCTCCAGCGCGCCGTAGCGGGAGATCTGCGCCGACAGCGGCGTACCCGCGATGTACTCGGTCACCATGTACGGCCGGCCGTCGCCGGCGTTGCCGTTGTCGAGCACCTGCGCCGTGCAGAACGACGCGACCCGGCGGGCGTTGGACACCTCGGCGTGGAACCGCATGGCGAAACCCTCGTCCACCGTGAACTCGGCCTTGACCACCTTGACGGCGACCGGTCTCCCGGTGGGGGCCTCGGCGAGGTACACCGTGCCCATGCCGCCCTGACCGAGTCGGCCGAGTAATCGGTACGGCCCGATCCGTGGTGGATCAAACGGTTGTAACGGTTCCGTACCGGCACGGTCCACTGACGACGCCTCCTCGCTTCCGGGCCCGGCCAAACTACCCATGCCCACTTTCCTCCCGCTTGAAGATCGGTTACGGGTGGTAGGGCGCTTGAGGTGTTCAGTCACCTTCCGCTGGAGACCATTCGGTGCGGGACACTGGGTGGATGGGGAGTTCAATTGTTAGTCTGCTCGGTCCAGTAGAAATACGTAATCTGGCGGACAAGCTCGATCTTCGTCCGACCAAGCGGCTCGGGCAGAACTTCGTCATCGACGGCGGCACTGTGCGGCGCATCGTCAGGGTGGCCGAGGTGTCGTCCGAGGACGTGGTGATCGAGGTCGGTCCGGGGCTCGGGTCCCTCACTCTCGCACTTCTCCCCGAGGTCCGTCAGGTGATCGCGGTCGAGATCGACCCCGTCCTCGCCACCCAGCTCCCGCTGACGGTCGCCGACCGCGCCCCGTCGCTGGCCGACCGGCTCACCGTCGTCCAGGCCGACGCGATGCGCGTACGGCCCGGCCAGCTCGGACGGGCGCCGACGGCGCTGGTGGCCAACCTGCCGTACAACGTGGCCGTGCCCGTCGTGCTCCACCTGCTGGAGGTGCTGCCCTCGCTGAGCAGAGGGCTGGTGATGGTCCAGTCCGAGGTGGCCGACCGCATGGCCGCGGGCCCCGGCTCCAAGGTGTACGGCGTGCCGTCCGTCAAGGCGGCCTGGTACGCCGACGTGCGCCGCGCCGGCCCGGTCGGCCGCACCGTCTTCTGGCCGGCGCCCAACGTCGACTCCGGGCTCGTGGCGATGTCCCGCAGGGAGCCGCCGGAGACCACCGCCTCCCGCGAGGAGGTCTTCGCGGTGGTCGACGCGGCGTTCGCCCAGCGCCGCAAGACCCTCAGGGCCGCGCTGGCCTCGTGGGCGGGCTCGGCCGCCGCCGCGGAGGTGGCGCTGCGGGCGGCGGGCATCGACCCGTCGGAGCGGGGGGAGCAGTTGCGCGTCGAGGACTTCGCCAGGATCGCCGAGAACCGTCCCTGATCTCCGAGGGCGCTACCCGGCGACGGCGGCGCCGAAGTCGGCCCCCTGGACGCGGCCCGGGAACGGGGTGATCCTCCCGTCGCCCGGGCGCAGCATCCGGGCGTCGCCGCCTGCCTGCGGGGCGAGCGCGACCGCGCCGATCCTCTCCCTGTCGGGGACGCCGATGACCAGCCAGCCGCCGCCCGCGCCGCTGACCGACCAGCCGAAGTGGTCGTAGGTCTGCGGCGTCTTGGCCCTGATCAGGCGGCCGGGCGGCCAGGGCAAATCCTGGCCGCCGCTCGTGTCGGCGAGGTCGGGTTCCGCGAGGGGGATGACGTGGACCGCGCCGGTCTCCGGGTGCGTGCCATCGCCGTCGAACGGCACCCCCACGACCAGGTCACCTCCCGAGAACGCCAGCGAGAAGCCGAACGCGTCGTGCGGCTCGGAGACCTCCGCGACCCCGTGGACGCCCTGCCACAGCGTCCCGGCGGGCTGCGGATCCTGCCCCGGACGGCCCCGCCGGATGAGCTGGACGACCCCGGCGTCCCGGGTGGCGGCCGGGTCGGCGTGGGGAGCGCCGGCCGCGAGGAAGCCCACGCCGGTCTTCTCCCCGTAGGCGAGGGAGTACCCGAACAGGTCGCCCCCCTGGGCCGGCACCCGCTGGGTGAGCTCGGACAGGTTCCATCCTGTGCCCCGGTAGCCCGTCCCCGCCCCGGCGTCGTACAGGACCGTCACCGCTCCGGCGTCGGGCATGGCCGTGGCCGCGCTGTCGGTGTCCTCGTACGGCGCACCGACGGCGAGGTCCGGGGCGGGCCCGCCGCCGAGCGCGCCGAGGGCGACCGACCATCCGAACAGGTCACCGGCCTCGCCGTTGCCGGGAACGCCGGGCGACTGCTGGGTGACCCGGCGGGGCGCCTGCGGCCTGCGGCCGTCGGCGCCGCCGAAGCCGTACAGGTAGACCGCGCCGGAGTCGGGGACGCCGTCCGCGTCCTCGTACGGCGCGCCCACGGCGAGGAGGCCGGAGGCGACGGCCAGCGACCAGCCGAAGTGCGCGCCGTTGCGCTGCTCGGGCGCGCGCAGCTCGACGCGGCCCGCGTTCGTACGGCCGAAGCCGGGGCCGCCCCAGTAGACGTGGACATTGCCGGCCCCGGGAACCGAGGTGGCGCCGCCGCCCGCGCCCTCCGCGGCGGAGCCCGTCCAGTAGGGGCTCGCGACCACCAGGTCCAGGCAGCGGTCACCGTCGATGTGGCCCGCGCGGGCGACCCAGCCGGCCAGGCCGCCGCCGCCGAAGGGCGTGCCGCGCACGCCGGGGAATCCCTCGCGGGTGCCCCGCAGGAAGAACAGGTGCCCCCCTCCGGCCCACGTGCCGGGAGGGTCGCCGAGCGGATCGCCGACGACGACGTCGTTGAAGCCGTCGCCGTCGAAGTCCGCCGTGCCGGCGTTCGCGCAGCCATCGGCGGCCGAGCCGTACGCCGAGCCGTACGCGGGGGCGGCGCCCAGGGTGCCCAGCAGGAGGGCCAGTGCCAGCAGGAGCCGTCTCACACGCGTACCTCGATGCTCTCGCCGCCGCTGATGACCTGTCCCACGAGGGCTACGGCGAGCCGCCCTTCGGGGACGGCGTACTCCCCGCCGAAGGCGAGCACCTGCCCGGGCTGGATGTCCACGGCCCCACTCCCGGGCACCGGGCCGGCGCCCGGGGGAAAGTGGTCGTCGGCGCGGATGACGCGGGTGACCTTGTGCCGCCGGGCCTGGTCGTCGACGAGTTCGAGGAAGCCGGCGAGCTTGATCGGCGTCCCGCCCATGTTCATGACGAACCAGTAGGCGCGGCACGACCGCAGGTCCGCGATCCGCTCACCGTCCAGGTCGAGCGGCTTTCCGCAGTCGGGTGGCTGGTGGACGACGATCTGCAGGCCCTGGTCGCCGACGAGGATCCGCCGCCCGACGTCGTTCGCGCGGATGGGGGTGTCCGCCTCTCCGTTCCACGTCGCGGTGCCCGTGGCCGTAGGGTCCCACCGGGCCACCACCGCGGCGGCGGACACGGCCAGTACGGCGGCCAGCGCGACGAGCGCCCACGTCCTCCGCCTCCTGCGCGGCCCGCGCGGTCGCTCGCCGGGGGCTTCCGGACGGGCGCGCAGGTTGTCCGGAGGCTCCCACATCGCTTCCATGACGCGGGTCGAGGGGCCGTCCGAGGCGGTGTCGCCTCCGATGAGGGCGAGCAGGAGTTCCTGCGCCGTTGGACGGGCGGCGGGGTCGCGGTCCAGGGCGCGCGCGACCAGGCGGTCGAGCGGCTCGGGCAGGCCGCGCAGCTCGGGCTCCTGGTGCAGGATGCGGTAGGCCACCGTCATCGGGTCGGCCTCGCCGAAGGGGTGGCGCCCGCTGCTCGCGTAGGCGACCAGGCATGCCCAGGCGTAGACGTCCGTCGCCGGGGTGACCGGGCGTCCGTCGATCTGCTCGGGGGCCCACCATCCGGGCGTGCCGACGACCTCGCCCGTCAGGGTCGGGCCGGTGAGGCCGTCCAGAGCGCGGGCGATGCCGAAGTCGATGACGCGCGGCCCGGTCGTCGAGAGGATCACGTTGCCGGGCTTGAGGTCGCGGTGGACCAGCCCCGCCGCGTGGATCGCGGCGAGCGCGGCGCAGACGCCGAAGGCCAGGCCGACCAGCGGGGACTCCTCCAGCGGGCCGTACCTGGTCACCTGCGTGGACAGCGGGGTGCCGGCGATGTAGTCGGTGGCCATGTACGGGCGGCCGTCCTCGGCCACGCCGTCGTCGAGGACCCTGGCCGTGCAGAACGACGCCACCTTGCGCGCGCTGGCGACTTCCGAGTGAAACCGTGCCCTGAACCCGGTGTCCTCGGTGAACTGCCGCTTGACGACCTTGATCGCCACCTGCTGCCCCGTGGCGGACGTGCCCAGGTAGACCGTGCCCATGCCGCCCTCGCCGAGCCGTCCGGTCAGCGTGTACGGCCCGATCTCGGCGGGATCGCCCTTCTCCAGAGGGGAGGCGATGTTCTGGCCGTCGATGGATGCTCTCCTTCACGTCACCCCGAAGCCCCGCAAACGCTCACCGTATCGACCTTTGTCCTCGTATCGGGGACATGTCGCTTATCCAAGATGCTGAGCGGCGTTCGCCGGATCGGGCCGGGCAGAGCATTACGATCGGGTTCCGTGACTTCCGTGACCGTCCGCGTGCCCGCCAAGGTCAACCTCCAGCTCTCCGTGGGCCCGCCGCGCGACGACGGCTACCACGACCTGGTGAACGTCTTCCACGCCGTCTCCCTGTTCGACGAGGTCACCGCCTCGGACGACCTGTCGGTGCTCCCCGGCGACCTGGTCGGGGGCGTCGTCTCCGAGCGGGTCACGGTCATGGTGGGCGTCGAGGGCGAGTCCGCCGACCAGGTGCCCGTCGACGCCGAGAACCTCGCGGTGAAGGCCGCCTTCGCCCTGGCCGAGCGCGCGGGACGGCCGGTGAGCGCCCGCCTGCTGATCCGCAAGGCCATCCCCGTCGCGGGCGGCATGGCCGGGGGCAGCGCCGACGCCGCCGCCGCGCTGGTGGCCTGCGACGAGCTGTGGGGGCTCGGCCTGCCCCGGCAGGAGCTCATGGAGATCGCCGCCGGGCTCGGGAGCGACGTGCCCTTCGCCCTGCTCGGCGGCACGGCCGTGGGCACCGGCCGGGGCGAGATGCTCGTGCCCGCCCCGGTCACCGGGCGGTTCCACTGGGTCTTCGCGCTCGCGGAGGGCGGCCTGTCCACCGCCCGGGTGTACGCCGAGTGCGACCGGCTGCGCGAGGCCACAGGAGAGCAGGTCGGATGGCCCCAGGCCGACGAGGGGCTCATGGAGGCTCTGAGCGCGGGAGACGCCGCGACGCTCGGCAAGGTGCTCTCGAACGACCTGCAGCCCGCCGCGCTGATGCTGTCCCGCCCGCTCGCCCGCACCCTCGAAGCCGGACGGGAGCACGGCGCCCTTGGCGCGCTGGTCTCCGGATCCGGCCCCACCTGCGCCTTTCTGGCCGAGTCCGAGGCCCATGCGGCCAGCCTCGCGATGGTGCTGGAAGTGGCGGGCGTCTGCCGCTCGGCCGTCACGGCCCACGGTCCGGTACCCGGAGCGACGATCGTGGATCCCCGGCCCTGAGTTCCGCATGGCACGGCGCGCATGGGCGGCCGATAGGCTTTGAGTGCGATGAATCTGGTAAACCTCGAATCCGTCTCCCATGCCTACGGGCCGAAGCCCCTGCTCGGTGACGTCTCCCTCGGCATCGAGGCGGGCGACCGCATCGGCGTCGTCGGGCGCAACGGCGACGGCAAGACCACCCTCATCTCCGTGATCGCCGCCACGGTCAAGCCCCACGGCGGCCGGGTGACGCACACCCGGGGCCTGCGCATCGGGTTCCTCTCCCAGCGCGACGACCTCGACCCCGCGCACACCGTGCGGCAGGTCGTGCTCGGAGACCGCGCCGAGCACGAGTGGGCCGGCGACCAGGCCGTCAGGGAGATCCTGGCCAACCTCCTCGGCGACATCGAGCTGTCGGCGAGGGTCGGCGAGCTCTCCGGCGGCGAGCGGCGGCGCACGGCCCTCGCGCGCATCCTGATCGAGGAGCACGACCTGGTCATCCTCGACGAGCCGACCAACCACCTCGACATCGAGGCCATCGCCTGGCTGGCGGGCCACCTCTCGGCCCGCAGGTCCGCCCTGCTCGTCGTCACCCACGACCGGTGGTTCCTCGACGCGGTCTCCACGCGCACGTGGGAGGTCGTCGACGGCACCGTCCAGCGCTACGAGGGCGGCTACGCCGCGTACGTCCTGGCGAAGGCCGAGCGGGCGCGCGTCGCCCAGGCCACCGAGGAGCGCCGCCAGAACCTCATGCGCAAGGAGATCGCCTGGCTGCGCCGCGGCCCGCCCGCGCGCACGTCCAAGCCCAAGTTTCGCATCGAGGCGGCCCAGGCGCTGATCGCCGACGAGCCTCCCGCGCGCAACACCGTCGAGCTGGTGAAGTTCGCCTCCGCCCGGCTCGGCAAGACCGTCTACGATCTCGGCGACGTCACCCTGCACGCCGGTGGCCCCGGCCAGGGCCCGCTCGTGCTCGACCGGTGCACCTGGCAATTCGGCCCCGGCGACCGCGTCGGGCTGATCGGGGTCAACGGCTCGGGCAAGTCGTCGTTGCTGCGCCTGCTCGCCGACTCGGTGAAGCCCGACTCCGGCAAGGTCGTCAGGGGCAAGACGGTGCGGCTGGCACACCTGTCGCAGGAGCTGGCCGAGCTCGACCCCGGCCGGCGCGTGCTGGAGACCGTCGAGGAGATCCGCAAGTTCATCCAGGTCGGCAAGCGCGAGTGGACCGCCTCGCAGCTGCTGGAGCGGCTCGGCTTCCGCGGCGACGCCCAGTGGAAGGTCGTCGGCGACCTGTCGGGCGGCGAGCGGCGGCGCCTCCAGCTGCTGCGGCTGCTCATGGACGACCCCAACGTGCTGCTGCTGGACGAGCCCACCAACGACCTCGACATCGAGACTCTCAACGAGCTGGAGGATCTTCTCGACGCCTGGCCGGGCACGCTGATCCTCGTCAGTCACGACCGCTATTTCCTTGAGCGGGTGACCGACCGCTGCGTGGCCCTGCTGGGCGACGGCAGCCTGTCGCTCCTGCCCGGAGGCGTCGACGAGTACCTCCAGCGCCGCTCGTCGGGCGCGGCCCTCACGGCGCGTGCCGGCTCGTCGGCGTCGGGTGCGGCTCCCGCCGCCGAGGCGCGCGAGGCGGCGCCCTCGGGGCCGTCCGCCAAGGAGCTGCGCGAGTCCCAGAAGGAGCTGTCCAGGCTCGAGCGCCAGCTCGACAAGATCAGCGGGCGCGAGGCCACGCTGCACGCCGCCATGGCCGACTCGGCCTCCGACTACGGCAGGCTGGCCTCCCTCGACGCCGAGCTCAAGGATCTGCGGGCGCAGAAGGAGTCCATCGAGCTCGAATGGATGGAGCTCGCCGAGAGGCTCGGCGAATAGCTCCTCAAGGGCAGGAGCCGTTCGCGCGAGTGGGTCAGGCGCCGTTCTCGGCGGAGTCGAAGGGCACCAAGATCGTGCGGAGCAGCGCGGCCAGGGTGCGCTGGTCGCTCGGGTCGATGCCGGCGAGCAGGTCGCGCTCGCGCCGGAGCAGGTCGGCGAAGGCCTCGTCGACGCGCTCACGTCCAAGGTCGGTGAGCGACACCAGCACGCCGCGCCGGTCCTCCGGGTCGGGGCGCCTGCGCACCAGCCGGGCGGCGGCGAGCCGGTCGATGCGGTTGGTCATCGTGCCCGAGGTGACCAGGGTGGCGCGCAGCAGGGCCCCGGGGCTCAGCTCGTATGGCTCGCCGGAGCGGCGCAGCGTGGTCAGCACGTCGAACTCCCAGGGCTCCAGGCCGTGCTCGGCGAAGGACGCCCGGCGGGCGCGGTCGAGGTGCCGCGCGAGCCGGGACACCCGGCTCAACACCTGGAGAGGCGACACGTCGAGGTCGGGACGCTCCTGCCGCCAGGACATGACGAGCTGATCCACCTCGTCCCGCACGGAGTCTTCGGCGGCCCCATCGTTTCGGCGCGTCGTCATGCGGTCGAGTCTATCTCTCTTGACATCGAGACATCTCTGGTTATAAGACTTATCTTGATGTCAAGAGATATTTGGGACCCCACGGTATACGTCCGGTACGCCGACGAGCGTGCCCGCCCGTTCTTCGAGCTGGTCGGACGCGTCCGCGCCGAGAGCCCCGACTACGTCGTCGACCTCGGCTGCGGCACGGGCGAGCTGACCGCCGAGCTCGCCCGCCGCTGGCCGCGCGCTGCCGTCCACGGCGTCGACTCCTCGCCCGCGATGATCGCCAAGGCGCCCGAAGGGCCTGCCTTCAGCGTGGGCGATGTGCGTTCCTGGCGCCCCGAGCGCCCCGTCGACGTGATCGTCTCCAACGCGCTCCTGCAGTGGGTGCCCGAGCACCGCGAGCTGCTTCCGCGCTGGGTCGCCGATCTCGCCCCAGGAGGGTGGCTGGCCTTCCAGGTGCCGGGCAACTTCGACGCCCCGAGCCACAAGATCGTGAGACGGCTCTGCCGCACGGCCGCCTGGGAGGACGAGCTGGGCGACCTGGTGCGCCACGACCCCGTGGACGGCCCCGAGGGCTACCTCGCGTTGCTCGCCGGGGCCGGGTGCGAGGTCGACGCCTGGGAGACGACCTACGTCCACCTGCTCCAGGGTGAGAACGCCGTGCTCAACTGGATCATGGGCACGGCCCTGCGGCCGATGCTCGACCGTCTCGGGCCCGGCGACAGGCGCGAGGCGTTCCTGGCCGACTGCGCGCGGGAGCTGGGCGAGGCCTACCCGCGCGAGCCGTACGGCACGGCGTTCCCGTTCCGGCGCGTGTTCGTGGTGGCGCGCTCACCGCGGTGAGCGACGTGGTCACCTTCGTGCCGGCGCGGTCATCCCGGTGAGCGCGAAGGACTCACTTGAGGACGCGTAGCCAGAGGTTAGTCGCCCCCGGCGCCTCGCTCAGGCTGAGGCGTTCGAGCTTGATGTTGGTGCCGCCCGGGTGGTCGAACAGCCGGACGCCGTCGCCGAGCAGGACCGGCGCGATCAGCACGAGGATCTCGTCCAGCACCCCCGCTTCGATGCACTGCCGGGCGACGCCGGCCCCGAGGACGTTGACGTACTTGTCACCCGCGGCGGCCTTGGCGGCGGCGACGCCGCTGTCGAGGTCGCCGACGAAGGTGACGCCCGGCACCTTGATGTCAGGAGCGTGGTGAGTGAGCACGAACTGCGGTCCGTCCCAGCCCCCGCCGAACGGCTTGCCTTCCTTGTCGGTGCCCCTGTGGGGGTCGTCCCCGCCGAAGGTGCGGTTGCCGACGAGCAGGGAGCCGATCTGCTCGATGACCTCGCCCACCAGCGGATTGGGCCCGAGATGCTCGGTGAGCCACGACATGTCACCACCTGGGCCGGCGATGAAGCCGTCCAGCGACATGGTGACCGAATACATCAACTTACCCATGATCTGACCTCCGTCGAGGAGTGGTTTCCGGCTGACCCCGTTGAGACGGAGGATCGCGCGAAAACTCATCGGTGCGCCGGTGGCAACGCCGCGGCCAGGCCGAACGCCGGGAACAGGCCGGGATCGTGGAAGGCCGTGAGCTCCGCGACGCGGCCGTCCTCGACGCCCAGCACGACGATCGCGAAGGCGCGGTAGGCGGGGTCGCCGGGGCCCCGCACGTAGGACGCCACGGCCGGCTGCCGGTTGGCCCCCGTGGGCACCATCCGGAACCGGCCCACATAATGGGGCGAGCCCGGGTCCCAGCTCTCCGCCAGCGTGGCCACGACCGCCTCGCGCCCCTGGAACCACATCAGGTACGGCGGCATCGTCGCGCGCACGTCCTCGGCGAGCAAGGCCGCGACCCCGGCGACGTCGGCACGTTCGACCGCCTCCATGTACCGCCGCAGCACCGCCCGCTCCTGGTCGGTGGGTTCCGCCGACGGCGCCCACTCCAGGCGGCGCTCGGGCAGGTGCTCCCTCAGCGTCGCGCGGGCCCGTTGCAGTGCGCTGTTCACCGACGCCACGCTGCCGGAAAGCAGCGCCGCGGTCTGCTTCGCCGGCCAGCCGAGCACGTCGTGCAGGATCAGCACCGCCCGCTGCCTCGGCGGCAGATGCTGGATCGCCGCCAGGAACGCCAGCTCGATCGTCTCCCTGGCGACCGCGACCGTGTCCGGCCGCGCCTCGCTCGGCGCGGCCGGCTCCCACAACCGGTCGGGGAACGGCTGCAGCCAGGCGATCTCGGTGTCGGGCGGCAGCGGGACGTCCGGATCCGACGGCGCCGTCACGTGGTGCGGGAGCACCCGGCGTGCCCGGCCGTCCAGGGCGTCGAGGCACGCGTTGGTCGCGATGCGGTAAAGCCAGGTCCGCAGCGTCGAGCGGCCCTCGAAGCCGCCGATGCTCTTCCACGCGCGCAGGAACGTCTCCTGCACCAGATCCTCCGACTCTTCGAACGAGCCGAGCATCCGGTAGCAGTGCACCCTCAGCTCTCGGCGATGGCGCTCGACGAGCGCGGCGAACGCGGATTCGTCGCCCGCTCGCGCGGCGGCCACCACCACATCGTCCTCACCAACCGCCAACGATCACCCTCCGTCCGTGCCTGCACCATCCCTCGTTCAGCTGAAAGTGACATTATGGTCGAAAGTAGGCTGGCTGCGGGGTAAGCATGGCGATCGAGATCGAAGACAAGTTCGATGTGCCGGCGGAGTTCGAGACTCCAGAGCTCAGCGGGGTTCCGGGTTGCGCGGAAGCGGTCGATCTGGTGAGCCACCGGCTGACCGCCCTCTACTTCGACACGGCCGATCTCAGGCTCGCCGCGCGGGGGATCACCCTGCGCAGGCGGCGTGGCGGCGAGGACGCCGGCTGGCATCTCAAGCTGCCGAAGGCCAAGGGCGTCCGCGACGAGATCGCCCGCCCGCTGACCAGGAGTGCCAAGATCGTGCCACGGGAGCTGGCCGACCTGGTCCACGCGTACACCAGGGGCGAGCCGCTCGTCCCGGTCGCCGAGCTGGAGACCCTCCGCAAGGTGACCAGCCTGCGTGACGCCGACGGCCGTCCGCTGCTGGAGGTCGCGGACGACCACGTCAAGGGCACGGTGTTCGGCGAGGACCGCCACGTCGACCGCTGGCGCGAGGTGGAGGCCGAGATCATCGGCGGGGACGCCGACGTGCTCAAGCGGGTCGGCAAGATCCTGCGCAAGGCCGGCGCCACGCCGGCCGGTTCGGCGAACAAGCTCGCCCGCCTTCTCGGCCCCCGCATCCCGGTCACGGCGATCCCCGACCTCGACGAGGGTACGGCCGGCCGGGTCGTCGTCGACTATCTGAAGTCCCAGGTGACCGCCCTGGTCGCCCAGGATCCGCAGGTGCGGCGGGCCGCCCCCGACGCGGTCCACCAGATGCGGGTGGCGAGTCGCCGCCTGCGCAGCGCGCTGCAGTCCTTCTCCGGAGTGATCGCCGAGACCTCCGGCCTCCAGGACGAGCTGCGGTGGATCGCGAACGCCCTCGGCGAGGTGCGCGACCTGGAGGTCATCCGCTGGCGGTTCGCCGGGCACCTCGACACGCTCGACCCCGACCTGGTCGTCGGCAGGATCGGCACCCGCCTCGGCGACGACCTGGCCGAACGCGAGCGGGAGGCCCTCGCGCGCGTCACCGAGGTGATGAGCGGGGAGCGCTACTTCGCCCTGCTCGACAGGCTGGACGCGCTGGTCGCGAACCCGCCGCTCACCCCGCTGGCCATCAAGGACGCGGCCAAGACCCTCGCGAAGGTCGCCGGCAAGAGCTGGAAGCGCGTGGTCGGCAAGTACGACAAGGCCCAGGCCATCGAGGACGCCGAGCAGCGCGAGATCGCCATGCACGGCGTGCGCAAGGCGGCCAAGCGGGCCCGCTACACCGCCGACGCGCTCAAACCCCTGCTGGGAGACCAGGCCTTCGTGCTGGCCAATCGCGCCAAGGCCGTACAGGAGGTGCTCGGGCTGTACCAGGACGGCATCGTGGCCCAGCAGATCGTGCTGGAGGAGGCACAGAGGGCGCGGGAGGCGGGCGAGGACACCTTCACCTACGGGCTGCTCCTCGGCATCGAACGCGCCGAGGCCGATCGCTCCCACTCGGAGTTCCCCGCGGTCTGGGCCGACGTCACCGGCTCCTGAGGGACCGAGACTCCGGCCGACGTGGTCGCGGTGCTCAAGGAGGCCCGGGTCGACGTCCTGGCCGGCTAGGTGAGGTAGCGCTCCACGGCCACGATGTGCCCGCCGGTGTGGTGCAGCACCGCGATCGCGCCCTTGCGGAGGTGGGTGTCCTCAGCGTGGCCGTCGAAGCGGTGCTCGCAGATGCCGGTGATCAGCTCGGGCAGCACCTTGCCGTGGCCGCACACCGCCGTCGGCCTGCCCTCGTCCAGGATGGACAGCACCAGCGACAGCGACAGCGAGGTGTCGTACTCGGTCTCGGTCAGCAGCCGCTCCGTGCGGATCTTGAGGACCTCCCTGGCGGCGTACGGCAGGAGCGTCTGGACGCACCGCCTGCTCGGCGAGCTGACCAGCGACGTCGGCCGGTACCCGTACAGCAGGTCGGCGATGGTCCTGGCCTGCGCCTCGCCCGCCTCGTCCAGGGGGCGCAGGTCGTCGTCGCCGCTCCAGTCCTGCCGTGTGCCGGCGTAGCCGTGCCTGGCCACGACGAAGGGCGTCGTCTCCAGGGGCGCCGCGCCGAACGCCCGCAACAGCCCGGCGTCCCACTCGTACGTCAGCCGGGCGCGCGCCTCCTGGACGGGCAGCCAGACCATCGCGTCCACCTCGTCGGAAGGCTCCTGGGCCACCTCCTCGATGGCCCGCGCCACCCAGTAGTCGACCCGCTTGAGCCGCCCGCCCTTCATGTAGTGGACGGGGGGCAGGTGACGTCCGAGCGCGACGCTGAGCCCGGTCTCCTCGGCCACCTCGCGCAGGGCGCCCGCGATCACGTGCTCGCCGGGCTTCAGCTTGCCCTTCGGGAAGGACCAGTCGTCGTACTTCGGCCGGTGGACCACGGCGACCTCGGGGTCGCGGCTGTCGCCCCGCCACACCACCGCTCCACCGGCGCGGACGATGTCGGTCGGGTGCACATGGCATTCAGTCATCGATGGACCTCCACCGCCGGGTTCCGACCAGATGGGCCTGGAGGTCGATCAGGGGCTCGCCGTTCTCGCCGAGGTGGTGGCGCACCCACGTGCCGTCGCCGTTGAGCCACCAGCTGCTGGTGGTGTCGGCCATGGACAGGTCGAGGAGCTCTGAGAGGTACGTGCGATGCTGCGCGCTGCTGACCTTCACCAGTGACTCCACCCGGCGTTCGATGTTACGGCGCATCAGGTCGGCGCTCCCGATCCAGATCTCCGGGCGCCGGCCGCCGCCGAACTCGTAGATCCGGGAGTGTTCGAGAAATCGTCCCAGAATGCTCCTGACCCGGATGTTCTCCGACAAACCTGAAACGCCCGGCCGGAGCGTGCACACGCCTCGTACGACGAGGTCCACGGGCACGCCGGCCCTCGACGCCGCGTACAGGGCGTCGATCAGCGGCTCGTCCACCAGCGAGTTGGTCTTGATCCGGATCCGGGCGGGGCGGCCGGCCACGTGGTGGGCGATCTCCCGCTCGATCCTGGTCATCAGCCCGCCGCGCATGGAGTGCGGGGCGACCAGCAGCCGCCGGTAGGCCGAGTGGTGGGAGTAGCCGGTCAGGTGGATGAACAGGTCGGTGAGGTCCTCGCCCACCAGCGGGTCGGCCGTGAGCAGGCCGAAGTCCTCGTACTGCCGGGCTGTCTTCGGGTTGTAGTTGCCCGTGCCGATGTGGCAGTACTGGCGCAGCTCGCCGGAGGGCTCCTGCCGTACGACCAGCGCCAGCTTGGCGTGGGTCTTCAGGCCCAGCACGCCGTAGACGACGTGGCAGCCCGCGCGCTCCAGCTTGCGCGCCCAGGTGATGTTGGCGTGCTCGTCGAACCTCGCCTTGATCTCGACCACGACCACGACCTGCTTGCCGGCCTCGGCGGCGTCGATCAGCGCGTCCACGATGGGGGAGTCGCCGCTGGTGCGGTAGAGCGTCTGCTTGATGGCCAGTACGTTCGGGTCGGCCGCCGCCTGCTCGATGAACCGCTGCACGCTCGTCGAGAACGAGTCGTACGGGTGGTGGACCAGGATGTCGCGCTCACGCAGGACCGAGAAGATGTCGTCCTCGGCGTGGACGGCCTCCGCCGGGACGAAGGGCGTGAAGTTCAGCTCGCCCCGGTCGAGGTCGGCGATCGCGTGTAACCCCGTCAGGTCGAGCGGGCCCGGCAGCCGGTAGATCTCGTGGTCGGACACGTCCAGCTCGTCGACCAGGAGGTCCAGGACCGCCCGGCTGATCGTGTCCTCCACCTCCAGCCGGACGGGCGGCCCGAACCGCCTCATCAGCAGTTCCTTCTCCAGCGCCTGCATGAGGTTCTCGGTGACGTCCTCGTCCACGTCGAGGTCCTCGTTGCGGGTCACCCGGAAGACGTGGTGCTCGACCACCTCCATGCCCTTGAAGAGCTGGCCGAGGTGGGCGGCGATCACATCCTCCATCGGGACGAATCGCTCCCTGGAGGCGGAGACGAAACGGGGGAGCTGTGAGGGGACCTTGACGCGGGCGAACACGGTGTGCCCCGTGCTGGGGTTGCGCACCGTGACAGCGAGGTTGAGTGACAGGCCCGAAATGTAGGGGAACGGGTGGGCGGGGTCCACGGCCAGCGGGGTCAGCACCGGCCTGACCCGCTCGCGGAACAGCTTGCGCATCGCCGTGCGCTCGTCCCTGTCGAGGTCGTCCCAGCGCACCACCTCGATCCCCACGCTCGCGAGCTGGGGACAGACCTGCTTGTGGTAGGCGGCCGCGTGGCGCTGCGCGAGGTCGTCGGCGATGGCGGCGATCCTGGCCAGCTCCTCGCGTGGCTTGAGCCCGCTTTTGGTGCGAAGCAGCAGGCCAGTCGCCATGCGGCGTTTCAGTCCCGCGACGCGTACCCGGAAGAACTCGTCGAGGTTGCTGGCGAAGATGGCGAGGAAGCGCACCCGTTCCAGCAGTGGCACAGCAGGATCTTCGGCAAGCTCCAGGACCCGTTCGTTGAAGTGGAGCCAGCTCTCCTCACGATTGAGGAAGCGCTCCTGGGAAACAGGTAGGTCGTCGTGTCCTTCAGGGGTCGGCGGCACGATCTCGGCGGACATATGTCCAAAATGCCCTACTTAATTGAACGGCAAGTTAACTTTTTAGCAACGACGGTTTTACTTACTCGGGCTTGCCGAGTCGTCGCCCTGCCACCGTTCCCCGCCCTGCGCCTGCTCCGGCCCCGCCACCAGCTCGGCACGTTCCACCAGCGGGACGCGTTCAACCAGCTCGACGCGCTCGACCAGCTCCACCCGCTCGGCGCTCTCTGCGGCGAGCCGGGCCCTGCGCGCGGTCTCCCGCTCGGCCTGCTTGGCCTGCTGCTCCAGCAGCTTGAGCTCCTGTGCGCGGAGTTTCTCCTGGTCGCGGCGCCCCTCAGCCAGCAGCCGCTCGCGCTCGCGCTGCTCGCGTGCCCTGAGCTTCTCCTGCTCGCGAAGCAGCTTCTCCTGCTCGCGCTGCTCGCGCGCGCGGATCTTCTCCTGCTCCTTGAGCTCCTTCTCCCGGGCCTTCTCCTGCTCCTTCAGCTCCTTCTCGTGAGCCTTCTCCAGGTCCTTGAGCTCCTTCTCGGTGGGCCTGGTCAGGGTCCGGAGCTCGATGACGGGGGGAGCCTCGATGCGGCCGCCCCGCGTGGAGGCGGCGGTGAGGCCGGGATGCGGCTCCAGCCCCGTGAGACCGTTCCAGGCGAGGTTGACCAGGTGAGCGGCCACTTCCTCCCGGTCGGGCTTGCGGGCGTCCAGCCACCACTGGCCGGTGAGGGCCACCATGCCGACGAGCATCTGCGCGTACATCGGGGCGAGCGTGGGCGCGTACCCACGGTCGGCGAACTGGTCGGCGAGCACGTCCTCGACCTGGCTGGCGATGTCGCTGATGAGGCTCGCGAACGTGCCGGTGCCGGAGGCCGCGTGGGAGTCGCGCACCAGGATGCGGAAGCCCTCGCTGGACTCCTCGACGTACTGCAGCAGGGCCAGGGCGGCGCGTTCGAGGCGGATCCTCGGATGGCCGGCGTTGAGCGCGAGGCCCACCAGGCTGAGCAGCCGCTGCATCTCCCTGTCGACGACGACGGCGTAGATGCCCTCCTTGCCGCCGAAGTGCTCGTAGACGACCGGCTTGGAGACCTTCGCGCTGGCCGCGATCTCCTCGATGGAGGTGCCGTCGAACCCCTTCTCGGCGAACAGGGTGCGGCTGACGCGGATCAGTTGTTCCCTGCGCTCCTTACCGGTCATGCGTACGCGCGATCGCGGTTCGGTCATGGGTCTAATAATGGCTGGCGCGGTGGACACGGCAACCGCCAACGTCCCAGTTTGCCCAGCTATATCGAGATTTGAAGGGTCAAGCACGGCCGATATGGGGGTTCGGGCCGCCAGCCGGCGGCCCGACATTGGGGCGGAGTCACCCAAGCCGCTTCGCCGCCAGACGCTCAGGGGTCGGCCACCTGACGTCGGTCGCCCAGCCGGCCTGCTCGAACCACCGGATCACGCGGGCGCTCGGGTCGAGCTGTCCCTTGAGCGCGCCGTGACGGGCCGAGGTCGGGTCGCAGTGGTGCAGGTTGTGCCACGACTCGCCGAAGGACGGGATGGCCAGCCACCACACGTTGCGGGACTTGTCGCGGACCTCGAAGGCCTCGTCGCCGAACACGTGGCACACCGAGTTGATCGACCAGGTGACGTGGTGCAGCAGGGCGATGCGCACCAGGCTGGCCCAGAAGAACGCGGTCAGCGCGCCGGTGAACGACCAGGTCACCAGGCCGCCGATCACCGCGGGCAGCACCAGGGACGCGAACACCAGCTGCGGGAAGGCCTTGTGGATGCGGGCGACGTCCTTGTCGTTCATCAGGTCCTTGGCGAAACGCTCCTGGTTCGTGCGCTCGGAGGAGAACATCCAGCCGATGTGGGCGAACAGCAGGCCCTTGGTCAGCGCCTTCCAGTCGTTGCCGAAGCGCCACGGGGAGTGCGGGTCGCCCTCCTTGTCGGAGTACTTGTGGTGGCGCCGGTGGGTGGCGACCCAGTCGATGACGCCCATCTCCAGCGACATGCTGCCGGCGATGGCGAGCACGATCTTGAGCGGGCGGTTGGCTTTGAAGGACCCGTGCGTGAAGTAGCGGTGAAGACCGACGGTGACGCCGAGCCCGGTGAAGACGTAGAAGAACGCGGTGATCGCGACGTCGCTCCAGCTGAGGAAGTGTCCCCAGGCCATGGGCACGGCGGCGATCAGTGCGAGGAACGGGAGCGTGACGAAGATGACCAGGAGGACACGTTCGAAGTTGCTCTTGGGGTCGGGCTCGAGATCGGGCCGGGGGGGCGGCGGCGTCGAACGGTCTACGACGACGGTCATGGGCTACCTCACGTGATTCTCGACGAAAGTACTGACGATCTGTAGCTACGTAACCGTAACCTACGCCATCGTAAGTTAGGAATCCCTAAGCTTGAAATGTGGAGAAGATGACGCTTCGAGCGTCATCCGGTGGCGGTTCCATGCCTTGCGCATTCATGCCCGTATCTGTTAGAGGAACGCGCGCGGCAGGCCAAAAGGCTGGCCGAGATGTCCCAAGGATGCGTTCCCGGCAGGGCCGCGCACGTACGCTGACCAGGCGTCCGGCGGGCTCTGTGGTGAGGACGCCTGGCCGCGTGGGGGTCTCGCCCTGTGGGATGGCGGGAAATGCGTTGAGCGGCAAGAGGCTCTGGTGGGTATCCTTGTCACCGCGGTTTGGGAAGTTCCTCGAATCGATCCGGCGTGGGGTAATTGGCAGCCCACCTGCCTTTGGAGCAGGGTTGTCCTGGTTCGAGTCCAGGCGCCGGAACTTCTGTCCGCACATGGCGCGCGCCGCCCGCGCCCGAGAGAGTTCAGGCCTCTTCGCCGAGGGGGCTGGATCGGTCCGGGGAGGCGGCAGGTATTCTCACGGTGTCGGGCGGATGGCCGTGCGGTGCCTGGGTAGTGGCCGTGCGTCATATCCCGCACCGTCATGTCTCAGCCGCGACGCCGAGGGAGCCTCAGTCCGTGAGTGTGCCGCGCCCGGCAGCCGTCATCGTCCTCGCAGCCGGCGAGGGAACCCGGATGAAGTCCAGCAAACCCAAAGTCCTCCACGAGCTGTGCGGTCGCGCCCTTGTCGACCACATGCTCACCGCCGCGAGAGGCCTCGCGCCCGAGCGGCTGATCGTCGTGATCGGCCACGCGCGCGAACAGGTCCAGGCCTACCTCGCCGCAACCGGCCCCGATGCCCACGCGGTCGTCCAGACCGAGCAGAACGGCACGGGCCACGCCGTCCGCACCGTCCTTGAGTCGGTCGGCACGATCAACGGCACGATCCTCGTGACCTACGGCGACACGCCGCTGCTGCGCACCGAGACCTTGGCCGAGCTGCTCGCCACCCATGGGGCCGAGGGCAACGCCGTGACCGTGCTCACCGCCGAGGTGCCCGACCCCACGGGGTACGGCCGCATCATCCGCGACACCACGGGTGCCGTGCTGGCGATCGTCGAAGAGAAGGACGCCTCGCCAGAACAGCGGGTGATCAAGGAGATGAACTCCGGCGTCTACGCCTTCGACGGGCTGCTGCTGGCCGACGCGGTGAAGCGGGTGTCCACCGCCAACTCCCAGGGTGAGGAGTACCTCACCGACGTGCTGTCGATCCTGCGGGAGGACGGCCACCGGGTCGGCGCGTACGTCGCCGGCGACCACGTCGAGGTCGAGGGCGTCAACGACCGCGTCCAGCTCGCCTTCGCCCGCACCGTCCTCAACACCCGCATCCTCGAAACCCACATGCGCGCCGGGGTCACGATCGTCGACCCCGCGACGACCTGGGCCGACGTCGAGGTGACCATCGCGCCCGACGCGGTGATCCAGCCGGGCACCCAGCTGCACGGACGTACCGCCATCGCCTCGGAGGCCGTGGTCGGGCCCGCGACGACCCTCACCGACACGGTGGTGGGCGCGGGGGCCGTGGTGCGCAACTCCGTCTGCGAGGGGGCCGAGATCGGCGACGGGGCCTCGGTGGGCCCGTTCGCCTACCTCAGGCCCGGCACCGTGCTCGGCCGCAAGGCCAAGGCCGGCACCTATGTCGAGATGAAGAACGCCCGCGTCGGCGAGGGTTCCAAGGTGCCGCACCTCACTTATGTGGGCGACGCGACCATCGGCGAGGGCACCAACATCGGCGCCGCGAGCATCTTCGTCAACTACGACGGCGTCGAGAAGCATCACACGACCGTGGGCGACCACGTCAGGGTCGGCAGCGACAACATGCTGGTCGCCCCGATCACGATCGGCGACGGGGCCTACACGGCCGCCGGCTCGGTCATCACCAACGACGTTCCCCCGGGGGCGATGGCGGTGGGCCGGGCGCACCAGCGCAACATCGAAGGGTGGGTCGCGCGCAGGCGCGCGGGCACCGCTTCGGCGGAGGCCGCGCGGCGCGCGACGGTCCCGGTCGATCAGGCGGCACAGGCCGGCATGGCTCAACAGGGCAAGCGGGCCGATCAGGCCGCGCGGGCCGGGGAAGAACAGCGGGGGAGCACCGAATGAACCAGCGTGGCGAGCGAACCGAGAGGCACGGTGACTCGCGGGCGTGCCAGGCGAACCGCCAGGCGAGGAGGGGAGCATGAGCGGCAAGAAGACGACCGGCGAGAAGCACCTGATGTTCATCTCCGGCCGGGCGTATCCCGAGCTCGCGGAGGAGGTGGCGCAGCACCTCGGCATGGACATCACCCCTACCAAGTTGCACGACTTCGCCAACGGTGAGATCTACGCCCGCTACCTCGAATCCGTACGGGGCAGCGACGCGTTCGTCATGCAGAGCCACACCGAGCCGATCAACAAGTGGATCATGGAACAGCTGATCATGGTGGACGCCCTGAAGCGGGCGTCGGCCAAGCGGATCACCGTGGTCCTGCCGTTCTTCGGCTACTCCCGCCAGGACAAGAAGGGCCGTGGCCGCGAGCCGATCACGGCGCGGCTGATGGCCGACCTGTTCAAGACCGCGGGCGCCGACCGGCTGATGTCGGTCGACCTGCACACCCCGCAGATCCAGGGCTTCTTCGACGGGCCTGTGGACCACCTGTTCGCCCTGCCGGTGCTCCACCGCTATCTCAGCTGCAAGCTCGACCCGGCGACCACCACGATCGTGTCGCCCGACACCGGCCGTGTGCGCCTGGCCGAGCGCTGGGCCGACCAGCTCGGCACCGCGGTCGCGTTCATCCACAAGCGCCGCGACCTCGACGTGGCGAACCAGGTCAAGGTGCACGAGGTGGTCGGCCAGGTCAGGGGCCGCACCTGTGTGCTGATCGACGACATGATCGACACCGGCGGCTCGATCTGCAAGGCGGCCGACGCCCTGTACGAGCAGGGAGCCACGAACATCATCGTGGCGGCCACCCACGCGATCTTCTCCGACCCGGCCGTCGACCGCCTGAAGAACTCCCGCATCTCCGAGGTGGTCGTGACCAACACGCTGCCCATTCCCGAGGAGAAGCGGTTCGACAAGCTGACCGTGCTGTCGATCGCCCCGCTGATCGCCCGCGCCATCAGCGAGGTCTTCAACGACGGCTCCGTGACCAGCCTCTTCGAGGGCGACAGCTGACCGGGAGCCGAACATCTCGCCCGTACGGCCCGTGACCGCCCGGTCAGGGGCCGTACGGCTTTCAGTACAAGGGGCTCTCTTCGGGCGGGTAGTCTTTGAGGGTTGTTCGCGCTCGTAACGCCTTCCGCTAGGGCGGGTGAGGGTGAGCGCCTTCCATTCCTGAGCCTCCCTAGGAGATACGCCGTGTCCGAGGTAAAAATCGCCGCCGAGCCCCGCACCGAGTTCGGCAAGGGCGCCGCGCGCAAGATCCGCCGCGAGAGCAAGGTTCCCGCCGTCCTGTACGGCCACGGCATCGAGCCCAAGCACCTGACCCTTCCGGGTCACGAGCTGCTGCTCGCCCTTCGCACGCCCAACGTGCTGATCCGCCTCCAGGGTGAGGGCGTCAACGAGCTGGCGCTGCCCAAGGGCGTCCAGAGGGACCCGATCAAGGGGTTCTACGAGCACGTCGACCTGCTCCTCGTGAAGAGCGGCGAGAAGGTCACCGTCGACATCCCCGTCACCCTGACCGGTGACATCGCGCCGGGCGGCCTGCTCGACCAGCAGCTCGTCTCCGTCTCCGTCGAGTCGGAGGCCACGCACATCCCGACGGGTGTCGAGGTCGACATCGAGGGCCTGCAGATCGGCGACGTCGTGACCGCCGGCGACCTGAAGCTGCCGAAGGGCACCTCCCTCATCGCCGAGCCGGAGACCGTCGTCCTGCAGGTCATCAACGTCCCGACCTCCGCCGAGACCGAGGAGGCCGCGGAGGCCGAGTCCACCGGGTCGGCCGAGTAGTTTCCCGTATCGTCGGCAGGGCAGCCAGGAGGCCGGTCACCGGTCACCGGGCTGCCCTGTTCGGTCTGAAGGACATTCGAAGGCGCTGAATGTGGAACGGAGAGGTCTGTCGTGGACCGCTGGTTGATCGTCGGGCTCGGCAACCCCGGGCCGGAGTACGCCGGTAACCGGCACAACGCCGGGTTCATGGTGCTGGACGAGCTCGCGGCCCGGGTGGGCGGCCGGTTCAAGGCGCACAAGGCCCACGCCGAGGTCCTCGAAGGGCGCCTCGTGGGCGCTCCCGCCGTGCTGGCCAAGCCCCGGTCGTACATGAACCTCTCCGGCGGGCCCGTCAAGGCGCTGGCCGACTTCTACAAGGTCGCCCCGGCGAACGTCATCGTGGTCCACGACGAGCTGGACATCCCGTACGGGGCGCTGCGCGCCAAGCTCGGCGGGGGCGACAACGGGCACAACGGCCTGCGGTCGATCAGCAAGTCGCTGGCCACCAAGGACTACCTGCGGGTGCGCTTCGGCGTCGGCCGCCCGCCCGGCCGCATGGACGCGGCCGACTTCGTGCTGCGCGACTTCGCCACGGCCGAGCGCAAGGAGCTGCCGCTGCTGGTCGACCGCGCCGCCGACGTCGCCGAGTCGCTGATCGTCTCGGGTCTTGAGGCCACGCAGAACACCTTCCACCCCTCCGACCTGAAGCCGGTGAAGCCGCCGCGCTAGGCCCGCGCTTCGCGGAGTTTCTCGATTTCCCCAAGATTCTCTCATGGTGGCGCTAGCATCCCTCACGGACAGTGTCCGATCGGTTACGGGAGGGTGCCTGGTGGACGGCGAGCGGTCGGCGGTCACCGTCCAGAGGGCGCCTGCGGCTCCCGCCTCCACCGCCTTACCCGGACGGCCGTCCCTGCCAGGGTGGGCCCGGCGCTACCGCCTGCAGGCCATGGCCGCCGATCTCGGGTGCGGTCTGCTCGCCGGGGGAGCCGCCCTGGTCGTGCGCTTCGGTGAGGTCACCCCGTATGTCGCCCCGTACCTCCTGCTCAGCCTGGTCCTGCCGGTGCTGTGGGTCGCCATGGTGGGGCTCAACCGGGCGTACGAGGCGCGGCTCATCGGGGTCGGGTCCGAGGAGTTCCGGCGCATCACCCAGTGCGGGTTCTTCCTCATCGCCGGAGTGGCGATCACGGCGTATGTGACCAAGACCGATCTCGCCCGAGGGTACGTCGTGCTGGCGCTCCCGCTGATGACGGTCCTCACCCTCTCCTGCCGGTACGGGCTGCGCTGGAGGCTTCACGTGATGCGGGCCAGGGGGCAGTGCATGCGGCGGGTGGTGGCGGTGGGCCACCGGGCGTCCGTCGGCGATCTGGTCCGGCTGTTCCGGCGCGAGCCGTACCACGGCATGGAGATCGTGGGAGCGTGCCTGCCCCGCGAGGACGTCATGGAGGACGTGCAGGGCGTCCCCGCGCTGGGCGACTTCTCCGACATCCCCCTGGTGGTCTGCCAGGCCGCGGCCGACACCGTGGCCGTGCTCGCCTGTCCGGAGCTCGACGGCACCGCCCTGCGCCGCCTCGCCTGGCGGCTGGAGAAGACCCGCACCGACCTCGTGGTGGCCCCGGCGCTCATGGAGGTCGCCGGGCCGCGCACGACGATCAGGCCGGTGGCGGGGCTGCCGCTCCTGCACGTGGAGCATCCCGAGCTGTCCGGGGTCCGCCAGTTGCTCAAGAACCTTTTCGACCGCGTGGTCGCGGCTGTGGCGATCGCCGTCCTCGCGCCCGTCCTCACCGTGCTGGCGCTGGCCGTACGGGCCACGAGCCCCGGGCCGGCGCTGTTCCGGCAGACCCGGGTCGGCAGAGACGGGGTGGAGTTCACCATCCTGAAGCTGCGCACGATGAGCCGCGACGCCGAGCGCCACAAGATCCACCTCGTCAGCGACCGGGACGGCCTGCTGTTCAAGATCAGAGGCGACCCCCGCATCACCCCGCTGGGCGGCTGGCTGCGGCGCCACTCGCTGGACGAGCTGCCGCAGCTCCTCAACGTCCTGCTCGGCCACATGTCGCTGGTCGGGCCCCGGCCCCCCCTTCCCGACGAGGTGGCCGGGTACGGTGACGACGTCAGGCGGCGGCTGGTCGTCAGGCCGGGCATGACGGGTCTGTGGCAGGTGAACGGCAGATCCGATCTTTCCTGGGAGGAATCGGTACGGTTGGACCTGCGTTATGTCGAGAACTGGTCTCTCATGCTGGATCTTCAGATCCTGTGGAAGACCTGGTCCGCCGTGGCACGCGGCTCGGGTGCTTACTGACCCGGCCGCGGGAACTCGGGTTCGGCATCAGGAAGGGCAACGTGACGATACGCGACGACCACGCGCTGGCCAGGGATCTCGCGGCCGAGGCGGGTGAGAGGCTGCTCGCGCTGCGCTCCCGCCAGGGGTTCGACGATCCTGTGGCGCTGCGCGAGGCGGGTGACCGTGAGGCCCACGCCTATCTGGCCGAGTCGCTGTCGCGCCTGCGGCCGAGCGACTGCGTGCTCTCCGAGGAGGGCACCCGCGAGGAGCGGCTCGACCCGCGCCGCCAGTCCGCCGACCGCGTGTGGATCATCGATCCGCTCGACGGCACGCGGGAGTTCGGCGACAAGGGGCGCGCCGACTGGGCCGTCCACGTGGCCCTGTGGCAGCGCGCACCCCGTTCATCCGGGTCCGGTGGCGATACCGCCGCGTCCGCGCGGGGAGACCTCGTCGCGGGGGCCGTGGCGCTGCCCGCCCAGGGGGTGACGCTCTCCACCGTCCAGCCGCCCGCACTGCCCGCGCCGCCGTCCGGCGGCCGTGAGGGCAGGGTTCGCATCGCGGTCAGCCGCACCCGGCCGCCGGAGTTCGTCAGGAAGCTGGCCTACCTCGTCGGCGCCGACCTCGTGCCGATCGGCTCGGCGGGCGCGAAGATCGCGGCGGTGCTCACCGGGCAGGTGGAGGCGTACGTGCACGCCGGAGGCCAGTACGAATGGGACTCGGCCGCGCCCGTGGCCGTGGCCCAGGCGGCGGGAGCCCACGCGAGCAGGATCGACGGCTCCCCGCTGATCTACAACCAGGGCAACCCCTCGTTGCCGGATATCCTGGTCTCCCTACCGGATCTGGCGCCAACGTTGCTCGCCGGCATCCGCGACGTGCACCGTTAGGGCAAGACTCCCGGAGGAAGAGCAGATGCTTCAGAGCGACTACACGACGTCGCAGCTTGACGTACTCGAAGCCGAGGCCATTCACATCATGCGTGAGGTCGCGGCCGAGTTCGAGCGCCCCTGTCTTCTCTTCTCCGGCGGCAAGGACTCGATCGTCATGCTGCGGATCGCCGAGAAGGCGTTCTGGCCGGCGCCGATCCCCTTCCCGCTGATGCATGTGGACACCGGGCACAACTTCTCCGAGGTCATCGAGTTCCGTGACCGGCGTGCCGGCGAGCTGAACGCCCGCCTCGTCGTCGCGTCCGTCCAGGCGTCGATCGACGCGGGCCGGGTGGTCGAGGAGACCGGCCGCCGCGCGAGCCGCAACCGCCTCCAGACCACCACCCTGCTCGACGCGATCGAGGAGCACGAGTTCGACGCCGTCTTCGGCGGCGCGCGGCGCGACGAGGAGAAGGCCCGCGCCAAGGAGCGCGTGTTCTCCTTCCGCGACGACTTCGGCCAGTGGGACCCGAAGAACCAGCGTCCCGAGCTGTGGAACCTCTACAACGCGCGCATCCGCAAGGGCGAGCACATCCGCGTCTTCCCCCTGTCCAACTGGACCGAGCTGGACATCTGGGACTACATCCGGCGTGAGGACATCGAGATCCCGTCGATCTACTTCGCGCACACCCGCAAGGTGTTCGAGCGCGACGGCATGCTGCTCGCCGACGCCGACGTCGTCAACCGCGACGAGGATGAGCCGACCTTCGAGACCGTCGTGCGCTACCGCACCGTGGGCGACATGACGTGCACCGGCGCGGTGCAGTCCGACGCCGCCACGGTGGACGAGATCATCGCCGAGATCGCCGCCACCCGCATCACCGAGCGGGGCGCGACGCGGGCCGACGACCGCGCCTCCGAGGCCGCCATGGAGGACCGCAAGAAGGAGGGCTACTTCTGATGCCCCTTCTTGTTTCCGTCCCGGGTCCGTTCCCCCGCCGCGCCGGCCGTACAACCGATGGAGAGCAGTACTGATGGACATCCTGCGTTTCGCCACGGCGGGTTCGGTCGACGACGGCAAGTCGACCCTCATCGGACGCCTGCTCTTCGACTCCAAGGCGATCTTCGAGGACCAGTTGGAGGCCGTCGAGCGCACCAGCCGTGACCGCGGCACCGAGTACACCGACCTGTCGCTGCTCACCGACGGCCTGCGGGCCGAGCGCGAGCAGGGCATCACGATCGACGTGGCCTACCGCTACTTCGCCACGCCGAAGCGGAAGTTCATCATCGCCGACACCCCGGGCCACATCCAGTACACCCGGAACATGGTCACCGGCGCCTCCACGGCCGATCTCGCGGTCGTGCTGATCGACGCGCGCAAGGGCGTGGTCGAGCAGTCCCGCCGCCACGCCTTCCTCACCACGCTGCTGCGGGTGCCTCACCTGGTGCTCGCGGTCAACAAGATGGACCTGGTGGACTACTCCAAGGATCGCTTCGAGGAGATCCGCGAGGAGTTCACGGCGTTCGCGGCCAAGCTGAACGTCTCCGACCTGACCTTCATCCCGATCTCGGCGCTGCACGGCGACAACGTGGTGTCCCGCTCGGAGAACATGCCGTGGTACCAGGGCACGTCGCTGCTGCACCACCTGGAGAACCTCCACATCGCCTCCGACCGCAACCTCGTCGACGTGCGCTTCCCCGTGCAGTACGTCATCCGTCCCCAGCGGGCCACCGACCCGGCCTTCCACGACTACCGTGGGTACGCCGGCCAGGTCGCGGGGGGCGTGATCAAACCCGGTGACGAGGTGATGCACCTGCCGTCCGGCCTGTCGACGCGCGTGGCCGCGATCGACACCTTCGACGGGCCCGTCGAGGAGGCCTTCGCGCCGATGTCCGTCACCCTCCGCCTGGAGGACGACATCGACATCTCGCGCGGCGACATGATCTGCCGCCCCAACAACAGGCCGCAGGTCGCCCAGGACCTCCAGGCGATGGTCTGCTGGATGACGGACGGCCTCAAGCTGGGCCCGCGTTCCAAGCTGGTCATCAAGCACACCACGCGTACGGCTCGCGCGCTGGTGCGCGATCTGCACTACCGGCTCGACGTGAACACCCTGCACCGGGACGAGGCGGCCACATCCCTCGGGCTGAACGAGATCGGCCGGGTGTCGCTGCGGGTCACCCAGCCCCTGTTCGTCGACGACTACTCAAGGAACCGCCTCACCGGCGGTTTCATCCTGATCGACGAGACCACGAACGGCACCGTCGGCGCCGGCATGATCGTCGACGCCCGCTGAGAACCGCCGGTGCCGGGCATGGTCGTCTAAGCCCGCTGAGGACTGTCGGTGGCGGGTGGCAGACTCGCTCGGCATGACTGACGATGTGCGGCTGAGGGCCGTCGACGAAGCCGACCTGGAAGTGTTCCTGGAGCAGGAGCACGACCCGGAGGCCGTGCGGCGGTCCAAGTTCCCTCCCCGGGAGCGAGAAGCCTTCATGACCCACTGGACCACGAGGATCCTCGGCAATCCCACGGGACTGGTGCGGGCGGTCATCGTCAACGGCGAGCTCGCCGGCAACATCGCGTCCTGGTGGGAGCAGGAGCGGCGCTTCACCGGCTACTGGTACGGCCGCGCGTTCTGGGGCCGGGGCATCGGCAGCACGGCGATGATGCTCTTCCTAAAGGAGGAGAAGACCCGCCCGCTCTACGCCGATCCCTACGTCGGTAACACCGGCTCGGTGCGGCTGCTGGAGAAATGCGGTTTCCAGCGCACCGGCACGATCGAACACGGAGAGGACGAGCACATCATGCTCGTTCTGACCGAGAGCTAGGTCTGGCCGTACGGCGGGTCGCGAAGTCAGCGATTTCCGGACGTTTCAGAAAGCGGCCCGTCCAGGCACGGCATAGCGGACGCGTCGAGCAGGGGCTCACCGTTGAGCGGCGGGCTGGCTGGGATCTCGCACCAAACGGTCCATCCCGACCCCTCGGGGTTGGAACAGAAGTCCCACCGCCCACCCGAGAGCATGTCGACAATGGCAAGCCCTCGCCCACCCTCCGCAAGCAGAAACCCCGGCTCCGTACGGACGCGAGCGCTTCCGGCCGCGCGTTCGGTAGAGGCGAGCGGGGCCTTGGCTGTGCGTTCTGTGGGTTCGGCGGTGAGGGCCGTACGCACGCGCTCGGCTGCCGATTCGCTTTGAACGCGTGGGCTTTCGGTTGCCAAGCCCGTGTCCCGGACCTCGACGCGTAGACGGTCGTCGTACGCCGACAACCGCAGGACGAGTGGCTTGGACACCGCGCGCCCGTGGGCCCCTGCGACCTGGTGCCGGGCGTGCCTGAGGGCGTTGGTCACCAGCTCGGAGACGGCCAGCCGTACGGACTCGTACGCCGGATGCTCCGTCCCGAGCCAGTCGCGGACCTCGGCACGGGCGCGCGACGCGGATTCGGGGTTGCTGGGCAGGCAGAGCTCTCTGAGCGTATCCGGCGCCATTGGTATGCCTTTCCCGGTCGGTTCCGGTTGAATTCCTGTTTCGCCCCGGCCCGTTGACCGAGGCGCCGCCGTGACGTTGAGCGCGGCCCTCATACGGTCGCAAACAATCGGGGGAGTGAAAGGTTTATTCGTGTTCGCAATGTGTTCACAATCGCGTGAACCCTCTCGACCGGCTTTGTGAATGCCCAGCATGATGGCCGTGACGTGGTATCAGGCGGCACGAGAGGAGCCCGGAGGTGACCGTTACCCTGGAGTCGGATCCGTCCATATCCCCGCGTATTCAGTTCGGGACAGAACTACGTAAATTCCGACTTTCCGCAGGTTTCTCACAGCGGAAACTCTGTGATGCGATCCACATCCTGGACGAGAGCGTCCTCCACCGTCCCATCGCTGGGTCGGAGGTGATGAAGGGCCAGTTCGAGCACCTTCTGCATATCGGCGAAAACCCTCGTATATCCCTTCAGGTGCTTCCGTACAGCGCATGTAGCGTGGTTGGGTTGATGGGTGGTTTCGTCGTCGCGGACATGCCCAAGGGAGCGCCTCCTGCGGCCTACATTGAGTCTCAGAGCACGGAAGACCGAGTGAGCGAGCGGTCGGATGAAGTGAAAGGTCTAGCACTCAGGTACGACGTGATCCGAGTGGACGCCCTACCACGTTCTGAATCACTTAGCATGATCAAGAAGACGATGCGGAGATGGACGACGTGACTGAGGAACTTCGAGGCGCCGAGTGGCGCAAGTCGACTTTTTCCGGCGACGACGGAAGCAACTGTGTCGAGATCGCCCGCCTGTCCGGTGGGTGGCGGGGTGTGCGTGACAGCAAGGATCGCGGTCGTCCCGCGCTTGTCTTCAGCTCAGTGGAGTGGGCCACCTTCCTGGCCCACCTCAAGGCCGACCACTCCGCCTGACCCCGGCATCCCCTAACCGCTTCACCGAAGTCCTCCGAACACACATTCCCGGAGGGCTTCCCGTCACGGAGACGATGCGGACGGAGATGGACAACGTGACCCAGGAACTCGCCGAGGCCCGGTGGCGCAAGTCGGCTCATTCGGGAAGCGATGGAAGCAACTGCGTCGAGGTCGCCCACCTGCACGGCGGACGCCGGGCCGTACGTGACAGCAAGGACCGCAACGGTCCGGCCCTCGTCGTCACCCCCGAGGAGTGGACCACTTTCCTCACCCATGTGAAGACCGACCGTCCCGTCTGACCGACGGATCGCATAGATACATAAGCGGCCCTTCGGGTTACCCCGGAGGGTCTCTCCACTTCAGATCCGTTGGAGCGGGCTACCGTCCACGACGCCCGCCTGCGATCCATCGCACACCTCCTGTCGCGACCGGGAGGAAGTTATGCTGGCTCACGTACGCCCCGGGTATCGCCACTGCTGCGCATGCGACCCGGGGCAAGCTTTTCTCGGCAAGTGCCTGCTGCGCGCCCCTGATCCGGGCCTCGCCTCGGGGTTGTGGGCCACGGAATTCCCAGCAGCCTCACCGCTTCTCGCGCAGCCGCGAACGTACCGCGGTCGGTGCTCTGGGTGTCAGGGCCGCGGGTGCAGCACCGCGATCGGGATGACCCGGCCGGACTTCTCTTGGTATCTGCTGAAGAACGGTGCGCGGGCGAGTACCACGCCGGCCCACAGGTCGTCCCGCTCGGTCCCCTCGGTCACCCGGGCGTCGACGTCGTGCTCCTCGCCGCCGAGTTGGATCCGCGCCCATCCGGCCGCCCTGAGGTTCCCAATCCACTGCGGGTTGTTCTTCATGCCACCGGCGGACCCGATGACCACATAGCCGCCATCGTGCCGGAAGCACGCGACCGCAACGGTACGGGGCGTGCCCGTCTTGCGGCCGGGCACGGTCAGCAGCAGGAGCGGGAGACCTTTCGCGGTACCGCCGACGCGGCCGTTTGTTCGACGGTAGAGCCACACGGCGGCCGCCGTGCTCGTCCGCATGGCACTCTTCAGCGCCGGGTGCATAGCGCCGGGCGGTACGCCGCGGACCCGCCGGATGTAGCGGGCGTAGCGCCGTTGGCCCACCAGCCGCCACATCACGCGGGCGGGCGGCGGCAGTTTGCCGAAGAACAGGTCGCGGTCGGTCGCCGTCGCGACCTCCAGCATCTGGCCGACCATGATCGGCATCGCGCTGCGCGGGAACTTGTCGAAGGACTGCCGCCCGACTTCCTCCCACTCCGCGACGGTGAGATGGTCGCGTACCAGCGGGAGGATGTGTGCCTCCTCCTCGTCCAGGTGCTCGGCGAGCGCGTCGGACAGCCGGGTGAGCGTCGCGGCCAGTTCACGCCCTAGCGCCGCGGTCGGGTCGCTACGCCACTGTTGGAGCAGGCGCCGCGCGTGCTCACTGGACCCGGCGACGACCTCGTGCTGGCCCTGCATCCGGTGCACGAGCTCGGCCTGTGGTTGCGCGCGCTCCAGGAGCCTTGGCCACAGGTACTCGTCCTCGGTGCTGTGATGGTAGTGCAGGGCCGTGAGGGTGAACTCGAGGTGTTCGGCGATGTTCGCGGCCCGCGGGGTGTCGCCGGCCGGTGCACGCCGTACCAGGTCGGCGAGGAGCCGGAACTCTCGGCGGAAGATCCGGTGGATGACCACCATGTCGTGGGTGTCAGGTACGGCGTTGGTCATGGCGTCCTCGTTCGTGTGCGGTCGCCTGCGGGGGTGAGACACGGCATGATGCGGTCGAAGGTGAGCCCTGCCCGCCGGCACGCCTGCTCGACCGACGCCGGTGACCCGGCCGCGAAAAGGCAGAAGCCGACCTCGTCCCCGGGTACGAACACCGTCAGCAGGAGGTCGATCACGGTGCCTTCGGCCGTCATCTCGTCGATCGAGCGGCCGATCGTGTGTGCCGCCTGTTCCAGTAGCTCACCGGTTACGTCCGAGCGGTACCACTCGACGAGGTAGTGGGACAGGTCGGGCGTTGGCGGTCGGCGCATGGGTTCACGCTAGATCGACGATTAACGCGAAGAATCAGGTGTTTCCCTATGGGGCGCGGCGGCCATCCGGTGACCGAGTTCGGCGCGCGAGCGGATGCTCAGCTTGCGGTAGACGCGGGCAAGGTTGGCCTCGACGGTCTTCGCGCTGATGAACAGGGCTGCGGCGACATCGCGATTGGTCATGCCGGTCGCGGCCAACTCGGCGACCCGCCGTTCTGACGGGGTGAGCTCAGTGCCGCCGGAGTGGCCGGCGCCGACGCGTTCGAGGTCGGCCCGGGCGCGCGCGGCCCACAGCGGGGTACCGAGCTCATCGAAGACGCGTACCGCGTCCTGCAACGCCGTAGCGGCCGCCCGCTTGAGCCGGCGCCGTCGTTGGATTCGGCCCAGGACCAGCTGGGTACGGGCCCGCTCGAACGGCATCGGCAGCCGCTCGTGCTCGGCCAGGCTCCGCTCGGCCGCATCGGACGCCGCATCGAGGTCTCCTCGTGCGGCCAGCAGCAGGCTCCGGCAGCGGGCCCCGAGCGCCAGCGCCCAGGCGCGGTCAAGCCGGCGGCCGTTGCGTTCCAGTTGCTCCACCAGCGCCGCCGCCTCGTCCAGCCGTCCCACGGCGATGAGGGCCTCAGCGGCGTCGGGCGCGAACGGGGCGGCCGTCGGTTCCCCGTACCCCATAGCCGTCGCGGCGCCCACCAGCGGGCCCAGCGTCGCGGCCGCCGCCTCGTAGTTCCCGAGCGACACCTCCAGGAAGCCCAGGGTGATCGTCGGCCACACGGTGACCGCGAGACAGCTGCCCCGCTCAAAGATCACCAGCGCCTCGCGGGCCGCCCGGCGAGCCTCGTCGGTTCGGCCGGCGTAGGCGGCGACGGTGGCGTGGGTCGACAGTGCGACCGCGAACGGCAGGCCGGTGCCCAGTTGCCACGCCCGTTCCAGCGTGTCCTCAGCGATCAGGTGCGCCTCGGCCAGGTTTCCCCGCCAGCACTCGACGATCACGTGGTGGAAGGCGCCGAACATCAGGTCGCTTTCCTCGCCGCGGTCCAGGCAGCTCCGGCGCAGCGCGACCAACTGGTCCCGGGCCTGGTCGAGCCGGCCCGTCCAGCCGAGCAGCAGGCTGCTGATCAAGCTCGGACGCAACATGATCGGGGCGGGTACGTCGCGGTTCTCCAGTTCGAGGGCGCGCCTCAGGGTCGGCTCGTCGAGCCCGCCACCGCTCAGAAAGCGGATCATCACCGCTCCGGCGAGCGCATTGGCCAGCAGGCCGGGATCGCCCAGCCCTTCGGCGTCGGCCACCGTGCTGCCGGTCAGCTGGTTAGCGTCTGGAATGCGACCGAGGTTGACCAGGACGTAGAGCAGCTCGATCAGGATCCGGACGCGTAGCCACCGGTCCGTACCGGTCTCGTCGAGCGCTCGCTGCAGGTAGCTCGCCGCCTCGCGGTAGTCGTCATCGTGCAGCCGTAACGTGGCGAGCAGCCGCAGCGCCTCGGCCCGCAACCGACCCGGTGCCAGAGCCGCGACCACCTCCTCCAGCATGGTGCGGGCCCGCACAGGGTCGCCCGCGTCGAAGTGGTGCTGGGCCGACCGGATCCGGCGTTCGGGGGCGTCCGCTCCGAGCTCGACGGCCAGGTCGAGCAGTTCGGCGGCGGCGGCCGGCGCACCCCGTCGCCGAGCCCGGTCGGCGGCCTCGTCGAGCGCCGCCGCGGTCTCCTGGTCGGCCCGAACCGCTCCGAGCGCCAAGTGGCGGGCCCGCTCCTCAAGGTCGACCGGGCCGGCCGCGAGCCGGCGGTGCATCGCGCGTCGGTCGCCCGGCGACGCGGCCGCGTAGACGCCGGCGGCGAGCAACGCATGGGTGAATTGGACGCGATGGCCGTCGAGGCGGATCAGGCCGGCCCGCTCGGCGTTTTCGAGCAGCCGATCGACCTCGCCGGAATCGATACGCACCGCGAGTTGGACAGCCTCAACCGTCGGATCGGCGAGCGCCGCGACCGCGAGCAGCGCCTGCTGGACGCCGGCCGGTATCCGCCCGACACGGTCGCGGACGAGATGGGCCAGGTCGGTCGACAGCGGCCACACCGGACCGGACGCGCGGCCGTCCCCCACCGTCCGGGCGAGTTCGAGCGCGTAGAACGGGTTGCCGCCCGACACCTGCTGGACGCGAACCATCGCCGGCCGGGGCAGCGACTGCCCGAGCCGTGCCCGGATCACCCCGTGTAGCGCACCAAGGCTCAACGGCCCCACCCGCAGATGCCGCATGCGGTCGGGATCCGGTAGCCGGACGAGCGGACCCGGATCGTCGTGCTCCCCGATCCGTAGCGCCGCCAACACGCCGACCGGTGAGCGCAGGCGGCGCACCGCGAACCCGATCGCCTGGACACTGGAGGTGTCCATCCATTGCAGGTCGTCGATCGCCAGCAGAACCGGTCCGTCGTCGGCGAGCCGCTCCACGATGGACAGCAGCGCGGCGCCGGTGGCGCGGCGATCCGGGGAGGCGGCCTCGGGGTCGGACCGCAGCAGGACGACATCGATCGCCCGGCGTTGTGGATCCGGCAAGCTTCCCAGTACGGCGGCGGGCAGATCCCCAAGCAGGTCGGCCAGCGACGCGTACGACAGCTGCGTCTCCACCGCCGCAGGGCGGCACGCCAGGATGCGAAAGCCACGCCGCCGCGCCTGCCCAACCGCGCCGACCCACAGCGTCGTCTTGCCGATGCCGGGCTCCCCTTGGAGCACCAGCCCCGCCGGGCCGGTGGACAACGAGTCGAGGAAACGCGTGACGATCCCCAACTCGGCCTCCCGCCCGATGATCCCAACGCTCATCGCATCAGCGACGTTCTCTTCGGATACGTCAAACACCACCTCGAAGACAACGGCGACCGCCAACTGCGGGGCCGCATCTACCGGCAAACAGCGTCGTGTGCAAATTCTTAGCATCCTCGCTGAGCGGCCCGAATGCTACGGCTACTCTCGCCGACGAACTATTCGGGCTGAGTCCGCTCGGCGGCTTCAGCTCTTTGGTAATCGAGGCGAGGCGGAGCGGGGGACCTGCAGATCCACCCGATCACGCTACGACAGTTCGGGCATCAGCTCGCGAATCGGCTCTAAGTCGAGCTTCTCTGGGGGAGACGGAAGCAACTGTGTCGAGATTGCCCTGCTGTCCAGCGGGCGCCGCGCCGTGCCTGATAGCAAGGACCGCGGAGTGGGGCGCCTTCCTTGACCACCTGAAGGTCGATCATTTCTCCTGATGTCGGCACACCGCTCTGACCGCGTTTCCACTCTGGCTCGTACGGGGGCGGCGGTACTCCCGTGCGGGTTAGGCTGAGCCCATGACCGCTGAGCCGCTGCATGATGCCAGGGACGACCCGGCGGAGATCTTGCGCATCCTGCCCGAGATGTGGCATGAGCAGTTCCTCAGTGAATATCACAGAGCCTTGGACGCCGCCCATGAGGTCTGGCGGTTCCATCAGCTCCGTGACCTCTTGCATGTGTGGCGTCTGCGGGCGGCGGCCTTCTCCAACCCGGACTTCGAGAGTGCGGCTCAGGCCGCCCGCGAGCGGCGCTCAGAGGAGTTCGTCCCAGCGGAGAACGTCATCCCCGGCTGGAGCGAACGCCTGTGAGCTATCGCGTGGAGTTCCACGTGTCGGCTCTGGTGCAGCTCAAAGGTCTCCCTGGTGAAGCGTTCGACGCTTTGGTCAAGCGCGTTGCGGATCTGGTCGACGCGCCATGGGACGCTCAGGTGCTCTACCCAGATGAGCCGGAGTTCCGGCAGACGCTCTTCGGTGACTTCGGCGTGTTGTTCTTCCAGATCGACGAGAAGGTCGAGCTGATCCGGATCTTCAACGTGACCTGGGCCGGCTGACATCCGCCGGGTGGGTGCCTTCCGTCCGTAAGGGCTCGGCCTTGAAGCGACCGGCGGCGTCAGGCGGTGAGTTGGCGGATGGTGGTATGGATCTTGTACGTGCGCAAGTCACCGCGTACGCGCAGGAACCGGGTCGAGGTTGCCCACTTGCGTGGTGGCCGCCGGGCCGTACGCGACAGCAAGGACCGCAACGGCCCCGCCCTCGTCTTTACCCCTGTGGAGTGGACTACCTTCCTCGACCACCTGAAAACGGACTTAACCGCCTGACCATGGACATGTGATCCTTGAGAAGGGGGCGACTCAGGAGGCCGGATCGGCGAGAATCCTCCTGCGGAAGGCCCAAAAAAGGCGATGGGGAGCGGCCCGTACGGGCGACTCCCCTGCCTAAGTCTCACTGAGAGTAGTTCCCCGCCGGGCCTGATCACAACCGAACACGCGACATCCAAGTCTCAGGCTTTTGGGACTTGTCCATCACTGACCCCATCAGGAGAGCTGGCGGGTGATGGTGGGGTCGGTGATGGTGGTGTCGTTGGCCAGGAGGAAGGCCTTGGAGAGGATGACGGACAGCATGCCGCCGTCCTCTTCGAAGGGCAGGAACACCGTCTTCGCCGCGCGGTCGGCGCCGGGGACGATGCAGAGGTAGGCGTCGTTGGGCTCCATCAGGATGTTCCCGGAACCCAGGTGGATCTTGTACGTGCGCAGGTCTCCGCGTACGCGCAGGAACCGGTCGGTCAGCTCGGCCCGGTCGGCGATCTTCAGCCGTGGCAACAGGCGCGCGAGCGCGTCCCTGCGGGTGCGGGCGGTCTCGGTGAGCTCGCCGAAGCCGTAGGAGTGCCAGTACTCCTCGTGCCCGCCGATCGCCTGCTGGTCGAGCCCGGCCGAGGTGACCCCCACGGCGAGGTCGGCGTCGCGCAGCACCTCGGACAGCACCAGAGGCGGAACCTCGGTCAGCGGTATGCCGTCGCGGGGGAGGAGGTAGCCCGCCCGCTCGTTGTGGCCGCGCGCATCCTCTGGCCGGTGGTAGAAGTGGAGCTCCTCGCTGAGGCAGAACGACGCCGTGCCCCACTGGTCGGCCTCGGCGCCGGAGGTCACGCGCATCCCCCAGCGCGCCCGCCACCCGGACAGCTCCTTGAGCGCCTCGCCCTGGTCTCCGTTGCACTCGTAGTCCCAGTGGCCGATGGACAGGCCGGTCCAGCCGCGCTGGGACAGCAGCGCCTTGGCCTGGCCGTAGCGCAGCACATGGCCGGCGAACCGGTTGGAGTAGGTCGCGGTCCGCTCCTCGGCGGGGGTGAGCAGGTAGACCTCGCGGAAGGCCTGCTTGAACGGCTGGCGCACCCCGGCGTCCAGCAGGTGGTCACGCCAGGCGCGCACGTCCTCGGCGGTCTCCCGGATCGGGTGCCACAGTAGTACCGGGGTGTCCGGCCGGAGTTGGATGCGGCGGCCCAGGGGATCGGTGAGCTCCCACCCATTGCCCATCTTGACCGGGATGCCCGCCGGGCCCTGCAGGATCTGCCAGATCAGGGTGCGCGCGTACGGGCCCGTGACGGGGTGGTCGAGGAAGAACTCCTCGACCTGGCGCCAGCGCCACATCCGCCCCGTGATCAGGGCCCGCTCCAACCGGAACCGCTCGGCCGGAAGCGCCTGCTTCAGCTCCTTGAGCGTGGTCTTCAGCTCCGCCAGCGCCGGCTCCTTGCGGATCGACTGCGGCGCCGACTTGACCGCCTTGCCCGCAGCGTTGACGAACTGGAGGGCGGGACCGTCCACGCAGAGCCGTACGAGACAGTCACCGATCTTCTCCTCGCGCACTCCCTCCGGACCGAGCCCGAAGGCCGGCACCGTGCGGTCGAGCAACTGCTCCGGAGACAGCTTCGCCTGTTCCGCCACCACGTCCAGCGTGCGGTTCACGTTCGTGAGCACCGACTTCTTGCGGACCTTGGCCTGGACGCGGGCGAGCTGCGCCACGGTGTCGAGCCCGCCCCTGCGCGCCACGGTGCCCACGGCGGCATTGGCCAGCATCTCGCTCCGGGAGTTGGCCCCCGAACCGCCGATTCCCGTTCCGGTCGTGACGGCGATGTCTCCCAGGAGTGAGGTGACCCACGGCTCGTCGATCAGCTCGCACGTCCAGACCATGCCGCGCACGGGTATGGCCGTGCGTTCGTGCAGGAAGACGGTCTCCCGCCACTCGTAACCGTTGTCGGCCCGGCGCTCGATCGTCTTCTCCCGGCGCGCGGCGACGAGGCCGAGAAGCTCGCGGACAAGACCGGCCGCCTCGGCCGTCAGCAGCGTCTTCGCCGTCTTGAGCCACCTGACGCTGGGCCTTGCGGACCGTGCGGTGTTCCAGTGGCGCAGCAGAGGCAGCACGGCCGGATCTGCCAGCCTCGGGCCGTACTTCTCGGCCAGGAGACAGGCGAAGTCGTCGCAGTCCCACAGCACGTTACGCACCGCCCCGGCCGGGCCGTTCTCGGCCGGTTCGGTCAGGATGTCGTCGAGCTGGTCGTGCAGCGCCTCCCAGACCGGCTTGTGGTACCGGCGGAACCAGCCCGGCGTCCATTCGAGAGTCCGGCGGCGCTCGGAATAGCTCAGGCATCGGACGGCGGCCAGCGGGATGCGGTACAGCTCCGGGTAGTTCGTGTGCCGCCAGGTCATCAGCGCGTTGGCGGCTCCCCAGAGGAAGCCGACATCCTGGACGGTCCACGGAATATCGCTCTCCGCGACGAACCGCACTGCGCGCAGGACGCGCTCCTCGTAGTCGCCACCACCATCGAGGCCCTTGGCGAGCCGCAGCTGTGTCCAGCGGCCGAACACCCGCCGGTCGTGATCATCCGAGACATCGACCAGGTCGTGGAGGGAGGCATGCCCCGCCTCGAAGGCGCCGTCGAAGCGGCCGAAAGCGCCCAGGACCGATTCATCGAGATCGCGGACCCAATGGTCGTGAGCAGACGGGAAGTCGCTGATGACGCCCATGTCAGCCTCCGACCAACGGGACGAGCTTGATGAACGACACGACGGAATCGGTGATCAGATCGATCTCCTCGGAGAGGTCGACGATCTGGCGGTCCCCGATGAGCAGCAGGAACCCGTTGCGCTGGAACGCCTGATCGGCGATGTCGGCCTGCCGCTCCCAGTCGATCCAGCGTCCGGCGCCCATACGGTAGCCGTTCAGCTCCACCTCGGCGTCCACCGGGCGGACCAGGCCGTTGTACGTGGCGGTGGGCGCGGCGTTGTACCGGGCGACCTCCTCGCGCACGCGGAGTCGTACCAGCTCGCGTGCCGAGATGCTGTCTGGAAGATCGGGGAGCGCGAACTCCTCTAAAGGCCTGCCCGTGGCAGTCTCATCCCGGAAGGTGACCGTGGCCATCCCATGTCTCCATTGGTGAAGGATCATCGTGATGGGCCAATGAGTATCAACCTGCTCCGACAGAACGGCATCCTTCGATCGTGAGCCTGGCGGGAGTAGCGATGGACGACCTTTCGATGCTTCGCGACCTCGGCCGCGACCTGGAGCACGAGCCGCCCGCCACGCTGGCCCACCAGCGTCATGGCCTGCTCGGCATGACCGCGGGCGAGGGGTCCCGCCGGGGCCTGTCCGGGGCGAGTTCCCGCCGGGGCCTGTTCTTCCCTGGCAGCCGTATCGCGAGGACCCCAACCGCTTGGAATGGAAGCCACCCGAAGCAGCCCAGCTCTTCGCCAAGCTCAAGCATGACTGAGAGTGACCGACAGAGGCAGGGGTCCACTCCGGCCCTGCTCGGCCTATTGCCTGGATTATGACGATTCGTTTAGCCAGTGACGGGCAGGCGACCTTCCCGGCTACATGCCTGTCTTGAGTGGTCATGTCATCGGCAGGAAGCAACCCGGTGCCCCGGTCGCACGGGAGCGGGGAGGGAATGACGCGCCCGGCCCAGCCAGTCCACCGCCCAACGGGTGCCGGGTTGTTGGTAGATCCTTTGTGGTTCCAGCACCTGGCGATTACTCTCTGTGTTAGCTTCGGCACGTTTCGTGTTGGCTGTTCTCGGGGGTCCAGTGGCTGTTCGTGTGATCTTCCTAGGTGGGCTGGGGCGCAGCGGCACGACCCTGCTTGAGCGGCTGCTCGGTGAGGTCCCCGGCGTCGCGCCCCTTGGTGAGGTGGTTCACCTGTGGGAGCGTGGTGTCGGCGCCCACGAGCCGTGCGGGTGCGGGGAGCCGTTCACCGCCTGTCCCTTCTGGCGCAGGGTCGGCATCCGGGCGTTCGGGGGATGGTCGCCCGGCCTCGCCGACCGCGTGCTCACGCTGCGGCACAGGGTCGACCGCACCCGCCACATCCCCGCCATGGCGGCACGGCATTGCCGCGTCGGCCTCAGCGGTTACACCCGGGCGTACTCGCGGGTCTACGAGGCGGCGGCGCAGATCGCCGCGTGTCCCGTGGTGGTCGACTCCAGCAAGCACGCGTCCCTGGCCTTCTGCCTGAGCACCTCCCCGGTCGTCGACCTGAGCGTCGTCCACGTGGTCCGAGATCCCCGCGCGGTCGCGTACTCCTGGCGCCGGCAGGTCAGAAGACCCGAGGACGGCACCCCGATGACCCGCTGGCGGCCCTTCCGCACCTCCGTTCACTGGGTCGTGCAGAACCTCGCCTTCGAGCTGCTCGCCCGCAGAGGCGGCACCGTGATCCGCATCCGGTACGAAGACCTGCTGGCCGATCCCCGCGCGGTCCTGTCCACGTTGCTGGCCCGCCTGGGGTTCGGTGAGGCCGACGGGGGTGGCCTGGCGTTCCTCCGTCCCGGCCTGGCCGAGCTGTCGGTGGCGCACACCTGCGCCGGCAACCCGATGCGGTTCACCGCCGGGCCCCTGGAGCTCAGCAGGGACGATTCCTGGTGCGACCGCCTGTCCCGCCGCCACGGGTGGCTGGTCACCGCGCTGACCTGGCCCCTGATGATCCAGTACGGCTATCGCGTACGCGATCGGCAGGCACCGGAAGCGACCACCTCCCCATGGCTCGCAGCAGGGCTTCCCGCCTCGGAATGCAGATGAGCCCGACCGTCGGCGTGGTCGTTCCCACGCGGGGAGACCGTCCCCATCTGCTCCAGGCCGCGGTGCGCGCGGTGCTGGCCCAGCGTCATCCGGGCGGGGTCGACGTCGTCGTGGTGGTCGACGGTGACCAGGTGGAGCCGGTGGTGGTCCAGGTCGCCGATGTCGTCGCCGAGGCCCAGGGAAGGGTCCGCGTCCTGCCCAACCGTTTCAGCCCCGGGCTGCCCGGCGCTCGCAACACCGGCATCGCCGCGCTCGCCACCGACCTGGTGGCCTTCTGCGACGACGACGACATGTGGCTGCCTGGCAAGCTCGGCGCCCAGCTCGCCGCGCTCGCCGCCGACCCGGCCGCCGAGTTCGCGGGCTGCGCCATCGAGGTCGAGTACGACTCGCGGCGCGTCCCCCGGCTCGCCGGCACGAGCCAGGTCACAAGGCAGCACCTCACCCGCTCCCGCATGGTGATGGTGCACTCCTCGACGTTCCTGTTCAGGCGCGGGTCCATATGGCCCGACGAGAGCGCCCCGGCCGGGCAGAACGAAGACTGGGATCTCGCCCTTCGCGCCGCCGGTCGCCATCCCCTGGCGTACGTCGACCGGCCGCTGGTGCGGGTCCGCTGGGGAGCCTCCGTGTACGTGACGCGGTGGGCCGACCGCATCGCGGGCCTTGAGTGGATGCTCGCCCGGCACCCCTACCTGGCCGCCGACCCGCGCGGCGCCGCGCGGATCTACGGCCAGCTCGCCTTCCACCACGCCGCGCTGGGACGCCGCCGCGAGGCGGGCCGCTGGGCCGTTCGCGCGTTCGCCGCCCGCTGGGGGGAGCCCCGCGTCCCGCTCGCGCTGGCCGTCGCGCTGGGCGTGGTTTCCGCCCGCGCGGTGCTCAGCGCTCTGCACACCCGAGGGCATGGCATCTGATGGCACCTCGGACACAGACCCGTGAGGGCGCCGCGCTCGCGACCATCGGGAGCCGCCCCCGAGTGACGGTCGCGGGCGTCGAGGTCGACGCTCTCACGGAGGGGGAGGTGGTAGGCCACGTGATCGCCGCCCTCGCGCGGGGGGAAGGCGGGCACGTGGTCACCCCCAACGTCGACATCTGCCGCGCCTGCTCGCGCGACCCCGAGGTACGGGCGCTCGTCGCGGGCGCCGACCTCGCCGTTCCCGACGGCATGCCGCTGGTGTGGGCGTCCAGGCTGCTCGGCACGCCCGTGCCCGAGCGCATCACCGGTGCCGACCTGATCTGGTCGCTGTCGGAGGCGGCGGCGTCCAACGGCTTTCCGGTCTACCTGCTCGGCGGGCCGCCGGGTGTGGCCGTCCACGCGTCCGAGGTGCTGGCCGACCGCTATCCGGGCCTGTGCGTGGCGGGCGTCGTCTCCCCTCCGCAAGGGTTCGAGACCTCGGAGGAGGGCCTGATGGCCGTTCGTGAGGTGCTGCTCGCGGCGCGTCCCCGCCTGGTGTTCGTGGGGCTCGGCTTCCCCAAGCAGGACCGTCTGATCGCCGCCCTGCGCGCCGATCTGCCCGGGGCCTGGTTCGTCGGCTGCGGGTCGGCCATCGCCTTCACCGCCGGGTCGGTCCGCAGGGCTCCCGAGTGGATGCGACGCTCAGGCCTCGAATGGCTTTTCCGTCTGGCCGCCGAGCCCGGACGGCTCGCGCGGCGCTACCTCGTCGACGACCTTCCCTTCGCACTTCGCCTGCTCACCGTTTGCTTCCTGAAGCGTCTGATCACCGGCTATCGGGGGCGTGACAGCTCCCGGATCCGGGTGATCTCCTCCGGAGTGAGCCGGTCGCGGTGGCGGGTGAGGGCCCGGCGCGAGTCCATAGGCCGGTAGGCCGTACGCGACAGCCCCGTCCACAAGAACCCCGCGTCCCTCTCCGGGGCATTCCCCGCCGTGCAGGCGCGTTCGATTCGTCGTTCGGCCGCGGGTGACCAGGTGAGCCCGCACCACGCGTACAGGTCGCGGTAGCCCTTCACCGGGTCGGCGGCGAGGTCCTCGTACCCCGCCAGGCGGATGGACGGGTGCCGCCCGGCCAGGTCCTCCGCGACGGATCGCGCGACGTTCCACAGGGTGGCGGCCTTGGCGAGGCGGTCCTGCGAGCCGACGAGCGGGCGCAGCGCCTCGACGCATGGGTGGTCGCGCACGAGAAGCGGCTGTTCGAGCAGCTCGTGGAAGTAGACGGTCCACCCGAGCCGCTGCCAGCTCGCCACGAAGGACACCGGGTCACGCACCAGCAGGACGACGCGGCAGGCCAGGCGTTCGGCGAACCAGCCGGCCGAGAACAGCGCGAACGGGTCGTCGAGCAGCGCCCGGCGCCCTCGCAGCCTGCCCAGGGTGAACGCGGCGGCGTTCTTCGTCAGGCGTGCCAGGTCGCCGGGCGACCGGTTGCGGCGCAACTCGGCGGCGTAGCGGTAGCGAAGGGCCACGGTGTCGGCGAAGGCGCGCAGCCAGGGCCCCTCGTTGTCGCGGCAGATGTACTGGAACCGGTGGCCGACCGTGGCGTTCAGCACCCCGGGGGACCGGCCGGGCGGGCGCTCCGGGTTGAGCGGCTCGTTGACGTAGACCACCTCGCCACCCGCGGCGAGCATCTTGCCGGCCCAGCTCGTGCCGCTCCTCGGGAGCCCGGTGACCAGGATGGGCCCGTGGTTCACACGGCCTCTGACCAGGATGGGCCCCTCCTTCACGTGGTCTCCTCGACGCGTCATGTGGCCTCCTCGGCGAGCCAGGGCCGCAGGGAGGGCAGGCTGTGGACGCCGAACGGGCGCAGCTCGTACCGGCGGGCGATCTGGAACAGGGGAAGCAGGTTCTTGGCGAGGACCCCGCCGGACCAGCCGAGGACGGCGCCGAACGCGCCGTGGGCGGGCACCAGGACGACGTCCAGGGCCGTGGTCACCGCGATCGCACCGAGGATGTTGACCATGCTGGACGCGGTGTGCCCGGCGGCGATCAGCACGACGTCGGCCATGCCGCAGGCCGTCGCCAGCATCATGGTCGCGGCGAGCACGGCCGCCACGGCGGCTCCGTGCCGGTAGCCGTCGCCGAACACCCGCAGCAGCCATGGCGCGAGCGCGGCGTACCCGAGCCACAGGGGCCAGGTCAGGGCGATCAGCCACATGGTGGTGGTCTGGTAGAGCTTGCGGGCGAGGGAGAGATCGCCCTCCGCGAGCGCGCGTATGAGCCGGGGTTGCACGGCCTGGGTGAGCCCTTGGTTGACGAGCTGGCCGACCACCTTGAACCGCGTGGCGGCGGTGTACAGCGCGGCCTCCTCCGGCCCGGCGAGCACCGCCACGATCACGATGTCGAGCCGCTGGAACACCGCCTGCACCGCGCCCCCGAGTGCCCGAGGCCCCACATAACGCCAGAACTCCCCCGCCGTCCCCCCGACGTACGGTCCCGCCGTTCCGGGGATGTCCGGTCCCGTGGTTTCCCCGGCGTCGGATCCTCGGGTCCCCGTGACGTACGGCTCTGCGGGCATGCGACGGCGTAACCAGAGGGCGCTGAGGATCAGTACGGGCAGGGCGGGCACGGCCCAGGCGGCGGGGAGCGCCCAGCTGAGACCGGTGGCGGCGCCTGTCAGGGCCACGGCCCCCACGAGGACGAGCTGCGCCCCGGGCTGGAGCACCCCGCTCAGCAGTGCGGTCGGGCGCATCGACCCGAAGCCCCTGGTCGCGCAGACCAGGACGTCGGCACAGACGATCACCGGAAGCGCCACCCCGAGCACCCGAAGCGCCGAGCCCAGCACAGCCGTGACCGAGCCGGACGCGGCCGTGACCGCGCTGGACGCGGTGCCGGTCGCGGCGGAGCCGGACGCGGCCGTGGCATGGGTGGGGACCAGGGCTGCCGCGATCGTGTCGGCACATACGATCACGATGACCGCCGTGACGATGGACAGCACGATGACGGGCACCAATGCTGTACGGAAATATCGGGATATGTCCTGCTGGCCGTGTCTGCGTGACCGGGCGATGAAGTAGATCAGTCCGTTGCCCGAGTCGAGCCGGAGGATTCCCGCGACCATCAGGCAGAGCGTCGTCGCGGTGAAGAGGGCGCCCGCCGTGCCGGTGTGGAGTCCCCGGGTCAGGGCCACCACGATCAGGAACTGCGAAGCCGCATTGACCACCGCCCCGGCGAGCCCCGCCACACCCCCCTTGACCAGCGAACCGGCTCCGCCCACCAGTGCACTCGGACCGCCTGCCGGTGGAACGGCGTCGTCCGCCGGTGGCACCACGCTTCCTGGCGGGGAGGCGCCGTCTGTTGGGGGCATCGTGTCTTCGCCGGTCATCTGCGCCAGGAAGGTTCGCAGGCCAGCCATGGCTGAAGTCGCTGGTCCCAGGGGGTGAAGTGGTCGGACAGCGCGTCGCGCAGCGAGGCGGGCATGTCCGCGGGCCGGGGGCGGGCGTTGTGACGTTCGAAGACCGGGTCGCCGAGGCGGGGCAGTCCGAGGAACTCCAGCACCTCGTCGTACACGCACTCCGGCGAGGTGAAGAACCGCCCGCTGTCGACCACCAGGATCCGGCCCCGGCCGAACAGAGGCTCCAGCCGGTCGAGCTGCTCGGTGTACCGGCCTCGGGCGAGGTAGGCGTGGTGGCGGTGGGCATGGCTGATCGCGTACGGCTGCTCGCACAGCCGCTCCGCCTCTCCGGCCAGCCGGTGGGGCTCCAGGTCGATCGCACGCTCGAACGACGGCTCGGTCTCGAAGCCGCGCGCCACCTCGTGCGCGTGAGCCGAGTAGGCCCGCTCGACCGGGTCGCGTACCAGCACGATCAGCTTCGCGCCCGGCAGGTCACAGGCGATCCGGGAGGCGGCCAGCGGGTGGAACACGTAGTACGGCGAGGACTCGAAGGCGAGGGGGCGCATGCCGTACCTGCGCTCCAGGCGGTGGGCGGTGGCCTTCAGCGGGAAGTGCGCGCGGTACCACGACATCCCCTTGCCGTACGCCATGTCGAAGTAGTGGACGCCCTTGCGGAGCACCGGTTTGAGCATCAGCGGATGCTGGGCCAGGGCACGGTACAGGGACGTAGTGCCGCTGCGCTGCGCCCCCACGATCAGGAACGACGGCAGGAGGCGCCCGCTGACGGTCAGCCGCCCCGCCGTATGGGAGACGGCGTGGGCGGACAGCTTCACGGTGCGGTTCATGGCAGGACCTCCTGGTGATCGACGAGGGGATTGAGCCATTGGGAGGGAGGTCCGAGCGGCTGGTGGCCGTCCCGCTCATACCGGTCGGCCAGGGCGATCAGGTAGCGCACCGCCGCCTCCCGCGCCTCGCCCGCCGACAGCCCGAAGGGCGCGAGCGTCCGTACGGCCTGCGCCAGGCACGCCTCGGCGGCGACCGGGGGTGGCATCCGGCGCAGCGCCCGCTGGAAGAAGTGGTGAAGTGCGTCGAAGCCCAGGGGCACGCCGGTGGCGAAGCGCTCCCAGTCCCAGACGAACAGGCGGCCGTCGGGCGAGGGCGCCATGTTCCACGGCGAGAAGTCACCGTGCCAGGCATGGTCACCGCGCGCGCCGGGCTCCGGTGAAAGGCTCCCCGGGAGCGGGCGCGCGTCCCGCCGGTCGGCTCCCGCGTCCTGCCGTGCGGCCCCCGCGTGGTCCGCGAGCGCCGGTCCGAGCGTGGCGATCTCCGCGACCGCACTGTTGAGCAGGGACGGTGAGACCCGGCCCTTCCGCACCGACAGGGAGAGCGAAACACGGCGGCCCACGGGGAGGAATCGGTCGCGGCCCACGGGTAGGAACGAGGACACCCGGCCACGTCTCACCGGCAGGGGGGACAGGACCAGCACTTCCAGGCCGTTCCACACCCCGTGGTGCAGGACGGCGGGGCTCACCACGACCTTCAGGGGCGTGGCCGCCAGCTGGGCGAGCGTCGCGCTCTCATGCCGGACCAGCGCCCGCGAGCGGTCGGAGTCGCCGATCTTGACGAAGGCGAGCCGTTTCCCGGTGGCCCCGTGGATCTCCAGCACGGGTTTGCGGTTGACGCGCAGGGCCGGCCGTACGTGGGAGGTGGCCCTCACAGGCTCCCCGAGCACCTCGCTGAGGTAGCCCTCGATCGTGCCGGGCCCCTGGGGCAGGCGCCGTCGCCCTGGCAGCCAGCGCGACCGGGGCACGAGGCGGCGCGGCAGAAACCTGCTCGGCACCAGCGCGTACGCGGCGTGGGGGAGGCGGCCCGCCGGACCTGGAACGGGGCCGGGTGCGGGGACTCCAGCCAGGTTCACGTCCGAACCAGAGTCGAATGAGGACCCTGAGGGTTCGGAGGAAGCGTGGACGGATGTCGGGCCAGAGGCACCGTTAGAGGGCGGGGCCGAGGTGAGGGACGGCGCGGAGGGGTAGAGCAGGGGGATCACCTCGTTGAGGTAGTGGAGGCGGGCGCGGTAGTCCCTCATGGGCGTCCCTCCACCGCTGGGACGCCGCCGCTCTGCCCGTTGCGCCAGAGCAGCGCGAAGGAGATCAGGTAGAGGCTCAGCGCGGTCACCAGGCCGTCGTAGACGAACATGTAGAGCAGCACGAGGATCATCACGAGCGTGCCCGCCTGGCCGATCGGCGTGCGGTCGCGCCAGAAGCGGCGGATGGCCCCGGTGAAGAACGCGACGTACAGCGCCGCCCCGGTGAAGCCCTGAGTGATCAGCAGCAGCCAGATCTGCCCGTCGCTCCCGAGCGGCGGATGCCCGCACTCGGCGCACCAGCCGGTCCTGCCCGTCGTGATCGTCTGGTAGTTGCCGAAGGCGTTGCGGGTGTTGCCGTACCCGATGACGGGGGAGTGGGTGGCCGCCTCCAGCGTGCTCGCGACCGTGAACGCCCTGATGGCGTTGCTGTGCGGGCTCTCCAGGCGCTGGGCCACGATGGTGTTGAGCGGGCCGGCGACGAACACGAGCGCCGCCGCCGCGAGGGCCGCGCCGATCACCAGCCCGGTGCGGGGACGCGCGCGCATGAGGACGTACGCGACGGCGACGGCGAGGCCGATCCACAGGCCCCGGTTGAGCGAGTACACGATCGGGATCGTGGCGAGCCCGGCCACGACCACGCACAGGACCCGCCGCACCCGCCCGCCGTAGGTCCACCAGCCGACGACGAACCAGATCAGCAGCACCGAGACGTTGCTGCCCCAGGCGTTGGCCCACTCGAACGGCGCCTCCGGGCGCGGCGAGGCGTGCCCGAGCACGTGCTGGACCTGGGCCGCGGTCGGGTGGATCAGGTTGCGGACGAAGGAGTTGCCGCTGATCCACTCCGGCAGCAGCATCTCCAGGGGCGAGGTGAACTCGAAGCGGGGGGCGATGACGCCGAGCAGCCCTCCGGCCACGGTCGTGACGAACAGCACGCCGAGCATGCGCACCAGCGTGCGCTGCGGCAGCTCCCGCTCGGTGAGGTTGCCCAGGTAGAGCACCATGACCAGCAGGGCCACGTAGAGGGCGAGCCGCATCACGTAGCCGAGGACGCGGCCGGTGCCGAGCTCGCCGTACGTGCCGGGGGGCGTGTCGCCGAGCATCAGCGCGCTGACGAGGTAGCCCGCGAGAAGCAGCATCCACAGGCCCATGCCCTTGGGGATCACGATCGGCCGCCGCCGCCAGAGCACGTACGCCATGGGCAACGCGACGACGACGATCGACAGCCCGCCGAAGCCCAGGGCCCACCAGAGGGGGTACCCGACGAGCAGCGCGGCGATCGGCCAGGTGACGGGGGGCGGCATCCTCAGGGCCGCCGCGCCGTGGGGTCGTACGGGCGGCATCCTCAGGACGCCCGGGCCGCCGGGGCGTTCGGGTGGCGGCGGGGTGGGGAGGGGTGACAGTCGCACGATGCCCGTGCCGCGTGGTGGCGGGGTGGCGGCCGGGGGCCTCACGAGGCTCGGGCCGGGGGGTCGGTCGGGTGGCGGCGGCCGTGACCGTGGTGGGACTCGCCGCGCGGCAGCGCGGCGGGCGGGGACAGCAGGATCACGCCCAGCGCCGCGGTGTCGGTGCGCCGGAGCTGCCGCACGGCCTGGGCGAGCTGCTTTGAGCGGGCCGCGCGGCTCTCGACCACCAGCAGCGCGGCGTCGGCCCGTGCCGCCTGGTCGGTGCGCACCCAGATCGGCGCGAGGCCGGTCAGCGCCACGCGCAGGTCGTCGGCGATGGGCTCGGGGTCGGTGCCCGGCGACACGCTCCGTACGAGCAACTCGCCGCCGTCGCGCAGGTGCCGCGCGACGGCGATGGCGAGCTCGCGCAGCTCGCGGGCGTTCTCGCCCTCGCACAGGACGGGGAGCCCGCTGAGCCGCTCGACGTCGGCCGCCGTGCGTAGCCGCGTGTCGAAGCGGTCGCGGACCATGGCGGCCCCGGCCCCGGCGAGCAGGCCGAGGAACAGCCCGCTGCCGAGGTAGAGCGACGGGCTCGGCTGGGCGGGCGAGGTGGGCGGACGGGCGTCGCTGATGACGCTGCCCGGGGTGATCGCGACGGTCCTGAGGGTGTCGTACTTCACAGTGAGGTTGTAGACCTGCTTGCTCAGGACGTTCTGCCGCTGGGCGGCGATGGTGCGCGCCGCCGAGCCCGGCACCGTGCGGGGCAGCCCCGTGACGGTCGTGCCGAGCGCGGCGTCGACCTCGCGGAGCTTCCCCGCGAGCACCTTGAGCTGTGCGTTGAGCGCGTGCTTGGCCGTCGCCTCGCGGTTGGCGAGGTACGCCTTGGCGAACGCCTGGGCTCCGGCGGCGGCGGTGACCGGGTCACGGGCGGTGTACGACACGGCCAGCACCGCCGAGTTGGGCGGGACGGTCACGGTGACCTGGTCCCTCAGCGTGTCGGGGTCCTTGACCTTAAGGGCGCGCGCGGCGCGGGAGGCGACGACGGCCGAGCGGGCGACCTGGGCCTCCGTGTCGAGGTTGAGCGGCTCGCGCTGGCGCTGGCTCGTCTGGTTGGTCTGGTCCTGGACGCCGGTGGCGGACACCAGCACCTCGGCGGTCGCCGTGTAGGACGGCGGGGTCAGCGCGAGGGCGATGCCGCCACAGCAGAGGCCGGCGAGCAGGAACCCGGCGAGCGCGACCCGGCGCCGGAGCAGCATCGAGCCGAACTCGGCGAACTCGCGCCCGGTGGCCGGGCCGGGGACTGAGGACGCCGGGTGGCTCATGGAATCGGCAGGCCTCTCGGTGCGGGGTTGTTATGCATATCTGTCCCTATAAGTCGCATGTGTTTCTCGGAATCGTCGTCTATGGACGGCGATCCCCGGAACAGATCCAGTGAACTATAGGCACAACCCAAGATTCCTCGATCGCATACGGGAGTTTTTGGGGGTGGCGAATCCGCCAGGCTGGCGCGCAAAAGCGGATATTTCCATAATTAGGAAACCCCAGCTCGGTGGCGGCTCCCGAGTTTCCGGCGGCCCGGCTCCGATTAGTGGGAAGGTGAATACCAGCCTTCTGGGGTAATTGATTAGAAGGGGGTTTGACCGCCTTGCGCAGACTGACGGGAATGTGGGTTTTCGGGATGGGGATCGTCGCGGGCTGCGGGCTGATCGTTTACGCCGTGTCGTCGGTGCGGCCCCATCAGGAGGTCGCGACCGGAGACCGCGCGCCCGCCCTCGACATGACGGTCCCGAGCGGCGCCCCGGGCTGCGTCGCCACGGCCAAGCTCATCCCGAGCTGCGGCGCGTGGTGGGGCGTGGCCCCGGACGTCTTCGGCGGCCGGCCGCCGTCGCTGGCCATCGCCGCCGCCGAGGAGCGCATGGGCCGCAGGGCCGACATCGTGCACGTGTACCACCGGGGCGGCGACCCGTTCCCCACGCCCGAGGAGCGGCAGCTCGCCAAGAAGCGGCTGCTGCTGATCAACTGGAAGCCGTCCGTCCACGACACCTGGGCCGAGATCGCCGACGGCGCGATCGACGCCCGCATCGACCGGGTCGCCGAGCGGATCAGGCACAGGCTGCGCGTACGGTTCTTCCTCACCATCCACCACGAGCCCGAGAACGACGTACGCGCGAGCCCGGGGTCGGGGATGACCGCGGAGGACTACGCCGCGATGTACCGCCACGTGGTGCTGCGCCTGCGCGAGCGCGGCGTCAGGAACGCCGTCATGGTCATGACCTATATGGGCGCGCCCAACTGGGCGACCAAGCCGTGGTTCGAGCACCTCTACCCTGGCGACGACGTCGTCGACTGGATCGGCCTCGACCCGTACGCCGACCGCCGGGTGAGCGACTTCGCCAATCTGGTCGACAAGACCCGTGGTGACCACGCGAGCTGGCCCGGCTTCTACCGCTGGACACAGATGCGCTTCCCCGGCAAGCCGATCATGGTGGCCGAGTGGGGGGCGTTCGAGCGGCACGACGACCCGGGCTTCAAGGTCACGTTCTTCAACTCGGTACGCCGCCAGATCAGGGGATATCCGCAGATCAAGGCCTTGGTCTACTTCGACTCGCCGCGCGCGCCGCGGGGCGACACGCGCTTCGACTCGACCGTCCCGGCCGCGCGCGCCTTCACCGAGCTGGCACGCGCGCCGTACTTCAGCTCGACACCCGTCCCCGACCACTGACCGCCGGCGGGCGTACGCGCCGGCAGCCGTACGGTCAGCGGATCCAGCCGCCCGAGGTCAGCACGCCCAGCACGGAGTCGACGGTCCTCTCGACCGCCATGCCGGTCGTGTCGAGGGTCAGGTCGGCGTCGTCGGGCTCCTCGTACGGGTCGGAGATGCCGGTGAACTCCGGGATGAGCCCCGCCCGCGCCTTGGCGTACAGCCCCTTGCGGTCGCGGCGCTCGCACTCCTCCAGCGGCGTGGCCACGTGCACCAACACGAAGTCGGCGCCCACGGCCTCGACCATGTGGCGCACCTCGTCGCGCGTCGCCGCGTACGGGGCGATGGGCGCGCAGATGGCGAGGCCGCCGTGCCGGGCGACCTCGGCGGCGACGAAGCCGATGCGGCGGATGTTCAGGTCGCGGTCGTGCTTGGAGAACGTCAGCCCCGCCGAGAGCTGCCGCCGCACCACGTCGCCGTCCAGGTAGGTGACGGTGCGGCTGCCGCGTTCGAGCAGCGCGTCGTGCAGGCCGCGGGCGATCGTCGACTTGCCCGATCCGGACAGGCCGGTGAAGAAGACCACCAGGCCGCGCCGGTGCGGGGGCCCGGGCAGGGTGATGGGCTCGGGCCCCGCCAGGTGCTCGTCGGCGCCGTAGGCGGTGGCGATGTGCTCGCGGAGCTCCAGGTCGATCTCGGGCTCGCGGGGGGCGAGGGGGACCACGACGACCTGGGTGCCGGACGGGAGCCGGTCGCGTGCCTTGAGCGCCGCGCGCACGACCGCGGGGCCGCCCTCGCCGAAGGCCAGGGGGAGCAGCAGGATCGTCGCGTCCAGCTCGCGGGCCGTGGCGGTGATCTCGTCCAGGTCGTCCAGCGGGCCCCGCATGGTGACGCCGAGGACGGGACGGTCGCCCAGTTCGGCGCGGACCTGCGCCGGGGGACGCCGCAGCCGCGCGAAGGGGCCGTGCTCGGAGGCGCCCAGCGACTTCACCGGGCCGGCCACCAGGCCATCTGCCGTGCGCTCTGTCACGGTGACCGAGGCGATCGCGGCGCCCTCCGGGTCGCGCAGCGTGAGCTCCTGCCCGGCGGACACGGGGTGGTCGTGCGGCAGCATCAGCGTGACCGGATCCGGCCACGGCGTGCCGTCGGCCAGGCGGCCGTTCTCGACGACCGAGGCGACGTCGGCCGACCCGAGGAAGCCCGTGAGAGGGTCGAAGGCGCCGGAGAGCAGCAGCTCCAGATCGGCGAGCTCGCGGGCGTCGGGCACCCAGTCGGGGGTCCACTCGGGGTTCGCCGTCATCTGCTCCACATTTCCCACTGGGCCAGGATATTTACGGTTGGCGGGATGCCTGGCCTGGCTCGTCCCGCGCGGCACCCTACCTTTCCACTCTCTGCCCCGTCCCCGCGCGGGAAGCCGTACGCGCAAGCCGCACTTGCAAGCGGCATCGGAAAGCCGCTCGGGAAGCCCCTGAGGTCGGGAGGCATAGCCAAGCGGAGCCGACCGCGTCCTAGAGGCTGACATCGACCCTCTGGAGGTGATCGTGGACGTTGCCGAGGAGCGACGTTTCCGCGAGTTCGTGTCGGCGAGCTCGCCGGCGCTCATGAGGCTGGGGTTCCTGCTCACGGGCGGGGACCAGCATGCGGCCGAAGACCTGCTTCAGACGGTCCTGGCCAGGACCGCCGCCCGCTGGTCCCGTATCGGCGAGCCCGAGGCGTACGTGCGGCGCGCGATGTACCACCAGCAGGTGAGCTGGTGGCGCCTGGCCTCCCGGCGGCGGGAGACCGTGGTGGCGCGAACCCCTGACGTCGCGGGACGCGACGACACGCACACGGCCGACCTGAAGGTCGTCCTGCGCCACGCGCTGGGCCGGCTCACCGCGCGGCAGCGTGCCGTGCTGGTGCTCCGCTACTTCGAGGACCTCCCCGAGGTTGAGGTGGCGCACATCATGGGCTGCTCGGTCGGAACGGTCCGCAGCACGGCGCACCGTTCGCTCGCCCGGCTGCGCGCCGTCGCGCCCGAACTCGCAGATCTCCGCCTGCCCGACCACCCTTTTGAGGAGGCCAGCTCGTGAAGCTGGAAACCCTGCTGCCGGAGACGTTCCGGGACTGGGCCGAGGAGGTCCGGGTGCCCCATGATCTCGCCGACCGGGCCCTGCGGGGGCGGCCCCGGCGTCCGATGATCACTGTGTCGCTCGCCGCGGGGGCGACCGCCGCCGTCGTGGTCGCGGGCGTGCTCGTCCCCAGGCTGGTCCCCTCGGAAGCCCCGGGGGGCGGTGTGGCCGTCGCGGTGGATCCCTCACCGGGTGAGAACTCTGCCGCGTCCATCCCCGAGGACGTGCGGGCACCGGGCTCGGTGCTGGCGGACACCGAGAACCCCCTGCCGAAGAAGCTGATCGCGGCGGGAAGGGTCGCCGTGTCGGCGTACTTCGTGTGGTCGCGGGAGAAGATCGGCGACAGGAGCGACCGCCTTCGCTACACGTGGTACCTCTATAACCCCGGGACCGGGACGTACGGGCAGACCGACTGGGCCATGCTCGACGTGGCGCCGGGCATGAAGCTCGCGGCGGTGCTGGAGCGCGACCTGCCCGCCCGCCGGATCGGCCTGGTCGACATGGCGACTTCGGAGATCGTCAAGTGGGTCGACCTCGATCACCCCGTGGCCGACGTCTCCTGGTCGCCCGATGGCACCAAGCTGCTGGCCACGGCTTATGACCGGGATCCCACGATCCGCACCCACGTCTCCGCCGACGGGAACAGCTCTCAGATCCCAGACCCCGGGCGCACCGGCTTCCAGGTGGTCGACGTGGCGTCGGGCCGGGCGTCGTTCCACCCCGTGTCCGCGCAGAAGGACGCCGGCCGTTTCTGGATGTCGGGCTCCGCCTTCCAGTGGTCCGATGACGGCACGCTGGTCTGGGACCGCGACGAGCTGAAGGGGGGCCGGCTGTACTACGACCTGGACGGGCGGCGGCACGACGACGCGCCGAAGGACGTGCTCACCCTCGAGCGGGCGGGCGTCTCTCCCAACGGGGTGCTGTACGCCGATGTAGGCGCGCCGCCGGGCCCGGAGACGACGGTCAGGGATGTCGCCACCGGCAAGGTCGTCGGCAGGCAGAAGATGCTCCAGCTTCTCGCCTGGGCCGACGACCAGCACCTGATCGCCCTCGGCTGCGCGGGAGCCTGCGAGAACGAGTTCCACAACGGACTGGTGCTGGTCAGCATCGACGGGAAGACGAAGGTCCAGCTCTCAGGCAACCGCGAGAACACCCAACGCCCCGGAAGCTGGGAGCCCCTCTTCACCCGCCGCTGAACGACCGGCGGGTCACCCGCCGTAGTCCGGCGCCGGTATCGCCGTACCACGTCCCGCCGCCTCGGTGCCGTTGGCGGGGTGTGGGGTGGTGGAACGGGTCTTGGCGTCAGGGCGCTGGTGGGGGGTCTGGGGTGGAGGCTGGTGGGCGGTGGGTCAGATCAGGCGGGCGAAGTGGTTCTGGGGTTTGCGGATCACCAGGGTGACCTCGTCCCTGGTGGATGGGAGGCGGTCGCCCGACAGCTTCCCGACCACCTGGCAGACGCCGCGTACGAGCTTGGCGTGCGGGCCGCGCAGCGCGGGACCCGACGATCCGGAGTAGTCCTCGGCGATCATCAGCCCGCGCATCAGGCAGTACGAGTGGATGCCCTCGCGTGAGGCCACCTGCTCGTAGATCGCCGGGAGCGGGCCGACCGCGCCACGCGGGGCGAACCGTGACCACAGCAGCCGGCGCGGCCAGCCCGGCAGGAAGCGGTCGCAGAAGCCGTACGCCGAGGAGCGGTCGCGCATCCGGATCAGCAGGAGGCCGCCGGGGCGCAGGGCGTTGACCATGCGGTCGAGGACCAGCTCGGCGTGCCGCACGCGCTCGAGCAGGAAGGCGACGTGAACGACGTCGAACGTGCGGGGCAGCAACGGCGCGGCGCGCAGGTCGCCGAGGAACCTCGCGTCCAGGTCGCCGCGGCGCGTGACCGAGGCGCGCAGCACGGGGAGGTCCTCGTCGATGCCCGTGATGCGGGTCTCGACCCGCTCGACGTCGACGGTGTCGCCGCGCCCGCATCCGGCGACGAGGATGTCGAGCCGCCGGCCGAGCTGCTCGGTCCACAGCTCACGGATCCGGTGACTGAACACGTCGCCTTGGGTTGCGGGCCACCATCGAACCTCAGACATGTGACTCAGGGTAGTCATCAAAACTCCTTCGGTAGTGGATTTACTTTACGAAAGGGCCGTTCTTCACCGCCGGAGCCCCGCCATGACGAGGCCGGAGCCCCCTTCGTGTCGAACAGCGGGCGGGGGTACTTTCACCACAAGTCCGTGTCGATCGGTCGGAGGGGTGGTTCTCGGCATGGCGGGGCCGAGGGGGAAGTAGCCTTGTGGTAATCCCGGTGATTCGACGAACCCGGGATCGCGCGTGTCGCCGTACACATCGCCGTACGGAGTGATCATGGCCGTGTACCGGCGCGCGCGGTGGGTCGCCACGTGGGTGTCAGAAGCCGAGCAGGCGGTCCGCGAGGCGAATGAGAAGGCGTGCGTGACCATGTGGGGGCATTTCTAAAATGAGTCTTTCCGGACTGCTCGACCTTGTCGTCGCCGAACCACAGCTGGCCGGGGCCCTGGAACGCACAGGTGAGGACGTCAACCTGATCGCGCCGCCGGCGCTGCGGCCCTTCGCGGTCGCGGCCCTGGCACGCCACCGGCCCGTCCTCGCCGTCACGGCCACCGCGCGCGAGGCGGAGGATCTCGCGGCGGCGCTCACCGGCCTCGTCGGGGAGCACGCCGTCGCGGTCTTCCCGGCCTGGGAGACGCTGCCGCACGAGCGCCTGTCGCCCCGCAGCGACACGGTGGGCCAGCGCCTGGCCGTGCTGCGCAGGCTGGCCCACCCCGTCCAGGGCGACCCCGCCGCCGGCCCGCTGAGCGTCGTCGTGGCGCCGATCCGGGCGGTGCTGCAGCCGCTGGTCACCGGGCTCGGCGACCTGGAGCCCGTACGGCTGCGCTCGGGCGACGACGCCGACCTCGAAGAGGTGGTCGAGCGCCTGGTGGGCAACGGCTACCACCGGGTCGACATGGTGGAGAAGCGCGGCGAGGTCGCCGTGCGAGGCGGCCTGCTCGACGTGTTCCCGCCCACCGAGGAGCACCCCCTGCGCCTGGAGTTCTGGGGCGACACGATCGAGGAGATCCGCTGGTTCAAGGTCGCCGACCAGCGTTCGCTCGAAGTGGCCGAGGGCGGCCTGTTCGCCGCGCCCTGCCGCGAACTGCTGCTCACCGAGGAGGTCAGGGAGCGGGCGAGCGATCTCGGCGAGCTGCACCCGGCGCTCAAGGAGATCCTCGACCAGCTCGCCGACGGCATCCCGGTCGAGGGCATGGAGGCGTTCGCGCCCGTGCTGGTCGACGGCATGGATCTCCTGCTCGACCACCTTCCCGCCCGCGCCGCGGTGTTCGTCTGCGACCCCGAGCGGATCCGCGGCCGTGCGATCGAGCTGGTGCACACCAGCCAGGAGTTCCTCGAAGCGTCGTGGATCAACGCGGCGGCCGGGGGCGAGGCCCCGATCGACCTCGGGGCGGCGGCGTTCCGCAGCCTTCCCGAGGTGCGCCACCAGGCCCGCGAGCTGGGGCAGCCGTGGTGGACCATCGCGCCGTTCGCGACCACCGACCACGCCGAGCCGACGGGCCGCGTGGCAGCCTCCGGCAGGCCGGACGTCCCCGACGACGAGGTGTACGGCGAGAGCGAGATCGTCGAGCTGTCGGCCCGCGAGGCCGAGTCGTACCGTGGCGACACCCAGCGCGCACTCGGAGACATCAAGGGGTGGCTCGGCGACGGGCGCGCGGTCGTGCTGCTCAGCGAGGGGCATGGCCCCGCGGAGCGCATGGTCGAGCTGCTCAAGGGGGTGGACGTCGCCGCCAGGCTGGTTCCCGCTCTCGACAGCGCCCCCGGCAGGGACGTCGTCAACGTCACCACCGGCCGCGTCGAGCACGGCTTCGTCAGCGACACCGTGGCCGTCCTCACCCACCTCGACCTGGTCGGGCAGAAGGCCTCCACCAAGGACATGCGGCGCCTGCCGTCCCGCCGCAGGAACATGGTCGACCCGCTCCAGCTCAAGGTCGGCGACTTCGTGGTGCACGGCCAGCACGGCGTCGGCCGCTACATCGAGATGGTCCAGAGGGCCGTCCAGGGCGCGACGCGCGAGTACCTGGTGATCGAGTACGCCAAGGGCGACCGGCTGTACGTGCCGACCGACCAGCTCGACGAGGTCACGCGGTACGTCGGCGGCGAGTCCCCCACGCTCAACCGCATGGGCGGCGCCGACTGGGCCAAGGCCAAGTCGCGGGCGAAGAAGGCCGTCAAGGAGATCGCGGGCGAGCTGATCCGCCTGTACAGCGCCCGCATGGCCTCGCCCGGCCACGCCTTCGCCTCCGACACCCCGTGGCAGCGCGAGATGGAGGACGCCTTTCCCTACGCCGAGACCGGCGACCAGCTGGAGGCGATCGACGAGGTCAAGCGTGACATGGAGCGTCCGGTCCCGATGGACCGCCTGATCTGCGGCGACGTCGGCTACGGCAAGACCGAGATCGCCGTGCGGGCCGCGTTCAAGGCCGTTCAGGACGGCAAGCAGGTCGCCCTGCTCGTTCCGACCACGCTTCTCGTCCAGCAGCACCTGTCGACCTTGGGCGAGCGGTTCGCGAGCTTCCCCGTCGTGGTCAAGCCGGTGTCGCGGTTCCAGACCGACGCGGAGGTCAAGGCGACCCTCGAAGGGCTGAGGGACGGCGGCGTCGACATCGTGATCGGCACACACCGGCTGCTCAACCCGGACATCCGGTTCAAGCAGCTCGGCCTCATCATCGTCGACGAGGAGCAGCGCTTCGGCGTCGAGCACAAGGAGACCATGAAGCACATGCGTACGCAGGTGGACGTGCTCGCCATGTCGGCGACGCCCATCCCGCGCACGCTGGAGATGGGCCTCACCGGCATCCGCGAGATGTCGACCATCCTGACCCCGCCGGAGGAGCGGCACCCGATCCTCACCTTCGTCGGCCCGTACGACGAGAAGCAGATCGCGGCGGCCGTGCGGCGCGAGCTCATGCGCGACGGCCAGGTGTTCTTCGTGCACAACCGGGTGTCCTCGATCAACAAGGTGGCCGCCCGCATCCGCGAGCTGGTTCCCGAGGCACGGGTGGCGGTCGCGCACGGGCAGATGAACGAGCAGCAGCTCGAGAAGATCATGGTCGGCTTCTGGGAGCGCGAGTTCGACGTGCTCGTCAGCACCACCATCGTCGAGTCCGGCCTCGACATCCCCAACGCCAACACCCTGATCGTCGACCGCGCGGACAACTACGGCCTGTCGCAGCTCCACCAGCTCCGCGGCCGGGTCGGCCGTGGCCGCGAGCGCGGCTACGCCTACTTCCTGTACCCGCCGGAGGCGCCGCTCACCGAGACGGCCCACGAGCGCCTGGCGACGATCGCCCAGCACACCGAGATGGGCGCCGGCATGTACGTCGCGATGAAGGACCTGGAGATCCGCGGCGCGGGCAACATCCTCGGCGCCGAGCAGTCCGGCCACATCGCGGGCGTGGGCTTCGACCTTTACGTCCGGATGATGGCCGAGGCCGTGCAGGAGCAGAAGGCCAAGCTCGCCGGCGAGGAGGTCGTGGAGGACCGCGCGGACGTCAAGGTCGAGCTGCCGGTCAACGCGCACATCCCCCACAACTACGTCACATCCGAACGGCTGCGCCTTGAGGCTTACAAGCGCCTCGCCGCCGTTGGGTCCGGCGCCGACATCGTGGCCGTCCGCGAGGAGCTCGTCGACCGGTACGGGCGTCCGCCGCAGGAGGTGGACAACCTGCTGGAGGTGGCCCGCTTCCGGGTCCACGCGCGCAAGGCGGGGCTGAGCGACGTGGCCTTCCAGGGGCAGCACATCAGGTTCTCCCGGGTGTCGTTGCGGGAGTCGCAGCAGGTGCGCCTGGACCGGTTGTACCCCAAGGCGATCTACAAGGTGGCCGCCGAGACGCTGCTCGTGCCCGTGCCGAAGACCAAGCCGATCGGGGGCCAGCCGCTGCGCGACCTCGATCTGCTCAAATGGTGCACCGACCTGGTCGAGGCCATGTTCCTCGAACCCGCCAGGGCCGCGGGCACTCGATGACCGTTCTCCCGCGCGGTTTGAGTAGAGTAGCCCGCGTCTGTCGAAGGGACCGCTAGTGAAGTCGAATCGTGTGCGCGTGCTGCCGGCCGTCGCGGCCGCTGTGCTTGCCGGTGTCGCGCTGACCGCCTGTTCCTCGCCTGTGCAGGTCGGCACGGCGGCGACCGTCGGGAGCAGCCGCATCACCAGTGGCGAGCTGGACGCCGAGGTCACCGAGTACCAGTCGGCGCTGAAGCAGGCCAAGATCACCGAGGCGCAGCTCCAGATCCCGTCCATTCCGCGGGCCGTGCTGCTGCAGATGATCTCCATTCGCCAGTTCGAGCAGTTCGCGCAGCGCAACGGCGTCACGGTGACCGAGCGCGAGGTCGCCGACTTCCTCACCGAGCAGGGCGGCATCGAGAAGATCGGCCCCGCGGCGCTCACCAAGGGCGTGCCCCCCTCTGAGACCAACGACTGGGTCCGCACCGCGCTGATCTACCAGAAGTCGCTGAAGAAGTTCGGCGCCAACCTGGCCGACCAGGCGTCCGTCCAGACCGCCCAGGTGAAGCTGTTCGGGCAGATGGACACCATCCCGGTCAAGGTCTCCCACCGCTACGGCACCTGGGACCCGCAGCAGGGCCTCGTCGAGGAGGCCCGGTTCGGCAAGCCCGCCGCGGGCACCGAGGCGGCACCCCAGCCGGATCCCGCCGCCGGCCAGTGACATGACCCTCGTCGTCGTCACGACCTCGCCCAGAGTGGCCCCCGGCCTGCTGAGCGGGCGGGCGTGGGCGGTCCTCGGCTCCGGCCGGGTGCTCACCGGGTCCGGCGACCATCCGCTCCTGCCCTACCTGGCGGAGGAGGGGATCCCGGTCGAGGTGGTGACGCCAGACCCGGTCGCCATCGCGCGCGAGAGCCTCGACGGCACGATGGTCTGGCTCGCCGCGCAGGACGGCGATGAGCCGTTCATGCGCGCCGTCGGCCGCGCCGCGCTCGACATGGAGGACCCGCCGGTCATCGAGCTTGTCCCTGGCTCGTACGACCTGCCGGGCGCCCGCCTGCTCGACCTCGTCGCCGTGATGGACCGGTTGCGCCGCGACTGCCCGTGGGACGCCAAGCAGACCCACGAGTCCCTCGTGCCCTACCTGCTTGAGGAGTCGTACGAGGTCCTGGAAACCATCGAGGACGGCGACTACGCCGCCCTGCGCGAGGAGCTGGGCGACCTGCTCCTGCAGGTGATGTTCCACTCCCGCGTGGCCCGGGAGCGCTCGCCCGACGACGGCGGCTTCGACGTGGACGACGTCGCGGGCGGCATCGTCGACAAGCTGGTCCGGCGCCATCCCCACGTGTTCTCGGACACCGTGGTGAGCGGCGCCGAGGAGGTCAGCGACAACTGGGACACCATCAAGGCCGCCGAGCGGGCCGCCAAGGGCTGGGAGTCGCTGCTCGACGGCGTCCCCATGGGCCAGCCCGCGCTGTCCCTCGCCCACGGGCTGCAGAGCCGCGCGGAGCGCGCGGGAGCCCCCGACGCCCTCGCGCGTGCGGTCGGCCAGGGCATCGGCCGCGAGCTTTTCGACCTCGTACGGCGGGCGCGCGCCGCCGGCCTCGACCCCGAGGCCGAGCTCCGCGCCGCCGCCCGCGCCTACCGCGACCGCGTCCGCACCTGGGAGCGGTCGGATCAGAAGCCGTAGGGTCTCCGCCGGTTCCCGGGAGGGGGCCGCGTGTTTCCCGAGTGTGGACGGCGGCTGTTGGCGGCGTGTTCACGGGAGGCACAGCCGTACTGGCCGGTAGGGACCGATAGGCTCATGAGGCAAACCGTCCGCAACCGCATCGCGCACGACGGCGCGGTGGTGGGTTCCGGGGGCCCGTCCCCGGGCTGACAGATCTAGGAGCGCTTCGTGGCTGCCATCGAGGCCGTTACCGCCCGCGAGATTCTCGACTCCCGTGGGAACCCCACGGTCGAGGTAGAAATCCTGCTCGACGACTACAGCACCGGCCGCGCGGCGGTCCCGAGCGGTGCGTCCACCGGCCAGTTCGAGGCCGTGGAGCTGCGTGACGGCGACGAGCGCTATGGCGGCAAGGGCGTCCAGAAGGCCGTTCTCAACGTCACGGACGAGATCGCCGACGAGATCATCGGCTTCGACGCCGAGGAGCAGCGTCTGGTCGACCAGACCATGATCGACCTCGACGGCACGCCCAACAAGGGCAGGCTCGGCGCCAACGCCATCCTCGGCGTGTCCCTGGCCCTGGCCAAGGCGGCGGCCGACAGCGCCGACCTGCCGCTGTTCCGCTACGTCGGCGGCCCGAACGCCCACGTGCTGCCCGTGCCGATGATGAACATCCTCAACGGCGGCGCGCATGCCGACAGCAACGTCGACATCCAGGAGTTCATGATCGCGCCGATCGGCGCCGAGACGTTCTCCGACGCCCTCCGCATGGGCACCGAGACCTACCACGCGCTGAAGGGCGTGCTCAAGGAGAAGGGCTACGCCACCGGCCTCGGCGACGAGGGCGGCTTCGCGCCCAACCTGCCGAGCAACCGCGACGCGCTCGACCTGATCCTCGTCGCCATCGAGAAGGCCGGGTACGTCCCGGGCGAGGACATCGCGCTGGCGCTCGACGTGGCGGCGAGCGAGTTCCACTCCGGTGGCGTCTACACCCTCGACGGCAAGGGCCACAGCTCTGACGAGCTGATCTCCTTCTACGAGGACCTCGTCCGCTCCTACCCCCTGGTCTCGATCGAGGACCCGCTCGACGAGGAGGACTGGGAGGGCTGGAAGGCCCTGACCGCCTCCCTCGGCGACAAGGTCCAGATCGTGGGCGACGACCTGTTCGTCACCAACCCCGAGCGCCTGGAGCGCGGCATCCGCGAGGGCGCCGCGAACGCTCTGCTGGTGAAGGTCAACCAGATCGGCACGCTGTCGGAGACCCTCGACGCCGTCGACATGGCCCACCGCAGCGGCTACCGCTGCATGATGAGCCACCGCTCCGGCGAGACCGAGGACACCACGATCGCCGACCTCGCCGTCGCCACCAACTGCGGCCAGATCAAGACCGGCGCCCCCGCGCGGTCCGACCGCGTCGCCAAGTACAACCAGTTGCTCCGCATCGAGGAGCTGCTCGACGATGTCGCCCGCTACGCGGGTCGCGGAGCTTTTCCGCGTTTCCGGGGCTAGTTTTCTCCGTACGGCTTGCGCACTTTTGCGCGCAAGCCGTACGGACCGGGGAGGATCATGAAGAAACGACCGCAGCTGACGGGACGTGCCGCGATCCTCGCGGTGGTCGTGTGCGCGATCGCCATGAGCCTTGCCTATCCTGTGCGGGAGTACGTCGCACAGCGGCGCCAGATCGCCCAACTGGAGAAGCAGCAGGCTCAGGCGCTCAAGGACCTTCAGGAGCTCGGAGAGCGCAGTAAGCGGCTCGACGACCCCGCGTACATCAGGCAGCAGGCCAGGGCCCGGCTGCACTACTGCGGCGTCGGCGAGAAGTGCTACGTCGTGCTCGACCTCTCCAAGAAGGCGAAGCGGCCCAAGGCGGGGTCGCCGCCTCAGGCCAGAGCCCCGTGGTACCAGACGCTCTGGGAGTCGATCGAGGCCGCGGACCGCGGCACCGGCCAACGGGCCGAAGCGGGCCGGACCCCGGCTCCGTGACGTCTCAGCCGGTCGGCCTGAGGTTCGCTGTCCGTGGTGGGCCTCGGGCCGGTGGTCGGCTGGGCGTTGGTCCGTGATGGTTTTTCAAGGGGAGTGGACGACAGTGGAACCGGCTGACATGGCCGCGGTGGATCGCGCCGTAGTGGGCGCGGTGGATCCGGCCGACGTGGCGGCCGTGGAACGGCAGCTCGGCCGGCCGCCCAGGGGGCTGCGGGCCGTGGCGCACCGGTGCCCGTGCGGGCTGCCCGACGTCGTGGAGACGGCTCCGAGGCTCGCCGACGGCTCCCCGTTCCCGACCTTGTACTACCTGACGTGCCCGAAGGCCGCCTCCGCCATCGGCACACTGGAGTCCTCCGGGCTGATGAAGCGGATGCAGGCCAGGCTCGCGGAGGAGCCCGACCTTGCCGAGGCGTACGCGAGGGCCCACGCCGACTACGTCGAGCGGCGGGACAAGGTCGCGTCGGAGGACGGGCTGGAGCCGCTGCCCCGCGACATGCAGAGCGCGGGTGGCATGCCCAACCGGGTGAAGTGCCTGCACGCGCTGGTGGGGCACGAGCTCGCCGTACCGGGAGGCAACCCCCTGGGCCGTGAGGCTCTCGACGCGCTGCCCGAATGGTGGTGCGATGGCCCTTGCGTGGAGCCCGCCGACTCCGGTGTCCACGAACGCGGGGAGGCTCGGGATCAGGCCTCCGAGACCCCGGATGTCCCCGAGGTTCCAGAGGAGGACGTGTGACGATGCCGATCACGTTGGTGCCGGTGAAGGTCGGGCCCGTGGCATCGGTGCCGGCGAGCGTCGCGGGGGTGGGCGCATGACGCGCGTGGCCGCGATTGACTGTGGTACGAACTCCGTCCGTCTCCTCATCGCCGACATCTCCGGAAACGAGCTGTCCGAGGTCGAGCGGCGCATGGAGATCGTCCGCCTCGGCCAGGATGTCGACAGGACCGGGCTGCTCGCACCCGAGGCCCTGGAACGCACGTTCACCGCGATGCGCGGCTACGCCAAGCTGATCAGGGAGCACGGCGCCTCACGGGTGCGCGTGGTCGCCACCAGCGCCACCCGCGACGCTGCGAACCGCGCCGACTTCGTCCACGGAGTCCGGGAGATCTTCGGTGTCGAGCCAGAGGTGATCACCGGGTCCGAGGAGGCGCACCTTTCGTTCCTGGGTGCCACCACGGGGCTCACCGGTGTGGAGACCCCCGTCGTGGTCGTCGACATCGGCGGCGGGTCCACCGAGTTCGTGCTCGGCTCCACCGACGTCGAGAGCGCGATCTCCGTCGACATCGGCTGCGTGCGCCTGACCGAGCGCCACCTGTCGTCCGGCGCGACCTCGGACACCGTGGCGGCGGCCGCCGCCGACATCGAGGCCGCGCTCGACCGGGTGTCCGCCGAAGTGCCGGTGGCACGGGCGCGCACCATCATCGGCCTGGCGGGATCGGTCACCACGGTCGCCGGAATCGCCCTCGACCTGCCCGCGTACGACCCGGAGCGGATCCACGGCGCAAGGATCCCGTCCGCGCAGGTGCACCAGGTATCCCAGCGGCTGATCGCCATGACCCACGACGAGCGGGCCGCGATCCCTGTCATGCACCCCGGCCGGGTGGACGTCATCGGCGCCGGAGCGCTCATCCTCGACCGCATCCTCAGCCGGTACGGCTTCGCCGAAGTGGTCGTCAGCGAACACGACATCCTCGACGGCATCGCGCACAGCCTGTCGCCCGGTGGCGAGCTGTAGAACGTCCCGGGCACTGGCTCCGGCCTGGCACGATCGATGGTATGAGTTTCGTTCCCCCTGGTAGCGGATGGCCCGAGGATCCCGCGGAGCCGGGCACTCCTGTGGCGCACACCCCCGTCGAGGTCCGCGATCTCGCCCGGTCGAGCCGCACTCTCGCCGAGCTGACCGCCCGGCAGTCGGTGTGCCGGGCGTGCCCGCGTCTGGTGGAGTGGCGCGAGGAGGTCGCGGACGTCAAGCGGCGCTCGTTCATGGACCAGACGTACTGGGGCAGGCCCATCGCGGGCTGGGGTGAGGAAAAACCGCGCGTTCTTATCGTGGGGCTGGCCCCGGCGGCCCACGGGGGCAACCGTACCGGCCGGGTTTTCACGGGCGATCGTAGCGGTGACTGGCTGTTCGCGTCGCTGTACCGCACCGGGCTGGCGGCCCTTCCGACCAGCACGCACGCGGGTGACGGCCAGCGGTTGCTCGGCGCGCGCATGGTCGCGGCCGTGCGGTGCGCGCCGCCGGCGAACAAGCCGACCATCGAGGAGCGCGCCACCTGTTTCCCCTGGCTGGCCAGGGAGCTGGAGTTGGTCGCCGATCCTGTCCGCGTCATCGTCGCGCTGGGAGGGTACGCCTGGCAGGCGATCTGGCCGGCGCTGCGCGGGGCGGGGTACACGCTGCCGAAGAGCAGACCGCGCTTCGGCCACGGGGCCGAGGCAGAGATCTCGTACGGCTCGGCACCGGTCCGGCTGCTGGGCTGTTATCACCCGAGCCAGCAGAACACGTTCACCGGCAGGGTGACCGAGCCGATGCTCGACGCGATCTTCACGCGTGCGGTGGAGCTGGCCGGTTGAACCCGGCAAGCCGTCGAGTGAAGTCCGTCACTAGACGAAAGTTTCATGAAAATTTCCCGCGAAATCCACCCCCAAGATGAACAAAACCGGAAATAAGGTCATAGTTGCCAGTTGGAGGATTGGCGCTGATACCCTCTCGTGACGTACCCTTGTGAATGGTTTCACAAGCGACCATGCCACGAAGGGGCACCCAGGTGAACCAGCAGGCCAAGCACATCCTCATCGTCGGCGGAGGGTACGTCGGTCTCTACACGGGGCTGCGGCTCCAGCGCTCCCTGCGCCGCGAGCTGAAGTCCGGAAGTGTCCGGATCACGGTCATCGACCCGCAGTCCTACATGACCTACCAGCCCTTCCTCCCTGAGGCCGCGGCGGGCAACCTTTCCCCGCGCCACGTCGTCACGCCGCTGCGCCGGGTGCTGTCCAAGGTCCGGATCCTCAACGGCAAGGTCACCAAGGTCCATCACGCCAACAAGTCCGTGACGTTCCAGCCGGCCTCCGGCCCGAGCGAGGAGATCGCGTACGACGTCGTCGTCATGGCGGCCGGCTCCATATCGCGCACGCTGCCCATCCCGGGGCTCGCGGACGCCGCGATCGGGTTCAAGACGGTCGGTGAGGCCATCGCGCTCCGCAACCGCGTTCTCGCCCTCTTCGACCGGGCGGACTCCACCGACGACGAGCAGGTGCGCAGGCGGGCGCTCAACTTCGTCGTGGTCGGCGCCGGTTTCGCCGGCGTCGAGGCCCTGGCCGAACTGGAGGACATGGGCCGGGACGCGGTGAAGTACTACGACACCCTCGATGAGAAGGACCTTCGCTGGGTGCTCGTCGAGGCCAGCGACCGCATCCTTCCCGAGGTCGGCCCCGAGATGGGCAAGTGGACCCTGGATGAGCTGCGCAAGCGGGGCATCGAGGTCAAGATGCAGACCCTTCTGAAGTCCTGCGAAGGTGGCCACGTGGTCCTCTCGGACGGCGACACCTTCGAGTCGGCCACGATCGTGTGGACGGCCGGGGTCAAGGCCAGTCCCGTGGTCAACGCGGGTGACCTGCCCCTCGACGAGCGCGGCCGGATCAAGACGTCCACGAAGCTCACCGTCGTCGGCGTCACGGGCGCCTTCTCGGCCGGTGACGTGGCGGGCGTTCCCGACGTGACCAACCCGGGCCAGTACTGCGCGCCCAACGCGCAGCACGCCGTGAGGCAGGCCAAGGTGCTCGCCGACAACATCGTGCGTCACCTGCAGGGACGTCCCCTGGTCGAGTACCGGCACAAGTACGCGGGGTCGGTCGCGGGGCTCGGCCTCCACAAGGGCGTGGCCAACGTCTACGGCGTCAAGCTTCACGGATTCCCTGCGTGGTTCATGCACCGCACCTACCATCTGTCCCGGGTGCCTACGTTGAACCGCAAGGTTCGCGTGGTGGCCGACTGGACGCTCGCCCTGTTCTTCAAGCGGGAGACCGTCTCACTCGGTGAGATCGAGTCCCCCCGTGACGAGTTCAAGGCGGCGGCCGCCACAGGCTGATGGGTTAGGTACGGCTCGCGCCGCAATGCTTGGGCGCGGGCCGTACTGTTCTCTTAAGGCCTAACAGGGGTGACGTGGTGAATTTGGGCTACTTGAGCGGTCTGTTGTTCATTGCCCGAGTCACGGGGGCGCGTGACGTATACCGTTATCTTGCGTACTACGGAAGGAAGAGCAGAGACGTGGGCTCTGACCCGTTACGCAAGTGTGGTCCGTTACGTATGATTACGGCGCCCCCGTAGCCCAATGGCAGAGGCAAACCCCTTAAAAGGGTTCCAGTGTGGGTTCGAGTCCCACCGGGGGCACCTCTGCCGACTATATGAAACGGCCCCGCTGGCAGTAACGCACTCGCACACCTATATCCTTGTCGGTTCGCCTCCGGTCGCGAACGTTTATCGCTACGGTCCCGATCGGGTCAAGCACCGGGGTCGCTTCACCGCTTACGCGAATCGTTACCATTCCGTGCCACTTTCCCATCAAGGCCTAACCGGCTTCTTCCCTCATCGGTCCCGCGTGGCCGTCTCGGCGTACGAGGCGAGCATGGATGCCGTGTCGTGGTCCGCCGGCAGGAAGGCCTCCAGCTTCAGCTCCGCCAGCGTGACGTCCACGGCGGTGGCGAAGGTCGTGGCCACCATTCACGGGCGGCCGGCGGAGACCTTCTGAACCGGCCCTGTGGCCGGTAAAGGGGCCGTGGCAGTATCCGCCTCCACGCCCCGAAGGAAAGGGTTTACTTCTGGACACGGATGGAAAAAACCCTCCGGCGCCGGGTTATCGGGCAGGACGGAACCCGCCTCCCCCGATGGCCGGTCACGCCGCGCGGCACGTCGCAGGGGCGTCACCGCCTCCACAGGCCTCCCGGCAGGGATGATCCAAACGCGATCTGAGGGCGGAACTCGGACGCGTGCCTGGTCGTTGTATCCGTTGCCGCTGGATCTCGGTGTGCCGGGGTCTCACGGTGAAATACGGCAGGGCCATCCTGACCGCCAGAACAGATGTAAAGCTATGTGCTACAGGCGGCACTCCCTGTGAGGCTCGACCGAACAGGCTGATCGCAGGTCGCAGTGGAGGCAGTGATGCAGAGCAGGAACCCGGTCCTGAACAAACTGGGGCAGAACAATCGTCAGACCTGGGGCGGTCCGGCGGCCAGCCCCGAGTACTTGCAGAACATGTACAACGCCCCGTCGTACGCTCCGCCCACCGCGACGCGGCCGATGACGATCGACGATGTCGTCGTACGCGGGTTCATCACGCTCGGCACCCTCGTGGTGACCGCGGCTCTGGCGTGGTACTTGAACCTCGGCATGGCCATCGCCGTCCCCGCGGTGATCGTCGGCCTGGTGCTCGGCCTGATCGTCTCGTTCCGGCAGAGCACGAACCCCGCGCTGATCCTCGGCTACTCCGTGGCGTACGGCCTCGCCATCGGCGTGATCAGCAAGATGTACAACGACGTGTACTCCGGCATCGTCTTCCAGGCCGTCCTCGGCACGATGGTGGCGTTCGCGGGCGTGCTCTCGGTATACGCGCTGAAGATCTTCCGGCCGACGCCGAAGTTCACCAAGTTCGTCGTCGCCGCCGGCTTCGCCGCGGTCGGGCTGATGCTCCTCAACTGGATAGTCAGCATCTTCACCTCCGGCGGTCTCGGCCTGCGCAGCGACAGCCCCATGGGCTGGATCTTCAGCGTGGCGATGATCCTGCTCGGCTGCTTCTTCCTGCTGCTCGACTTCGACGCGGTGGAGAAGGGCGTGCGTGCCGGCGTCCCCGAGAAGTACTCCTGGCTGATGGCCTTCGGCCTCACAGTGAGCCTCGTCTGGCTCTACCTGGAGATCCTCCGGTTCATCAGCTACTTCTTCAACAACGACTAGATCCTCGGCAGGAGAACGCCGGATTTCGGTCCGCCGTTTCACTGTGGCATGGCCGTGGACCCGTTGGGTAAGCCCACACACAGCGACTAATGATCTACCTCGTGTAAGAGAAGGCTGGCCATTCAGGGCTTGCCATCACGGGGCTGGTGATGCAGTGTCAAGCAAAAGAGGCTTCACTCATGGAGGTGCCCATGTCGTTGAACCACTCACCGGAGACGCAGAACAAGCTGATTGCCAGGGTTCCGGACATCACCGGACGCGCACTCCCAGAGTGGTTCCAAGCCATCGACAACGGCCCGGCTTTCCTACGGTGCGACGAACGAGCCAACTGGCTCGCCGACGAGCACGGGCTGACCCACGGCTACGCCGCGGCGATCGTGATCGAGCACGAGCGGCAGCGCCGTTCCCGCATGGGCTTCATGTAAGCCCTGCACGTCCTAGCGCGCCCACGTCATCCAGGATGACGTGGGCGCGATCCTGTTGCCACGACATGGACCATGGAGATATGGATCTCGACAAGGCTCGTGAGTTCATCAGGAACAACCACCGCGCGGTGATGCTGACCTGGCATCCCAGCGGCCGCCCGCAGACCACGCCGGTGGGCGTCGGCATTGACGCTGACGGCCGCCCCCTCATCAGCACGAGTGAGACCGCGGTCAAGACCCGCAACCTTCGCGCCAACCCCAACCTCACGCTGTGCGTGACCACCGACGCCTTCATCGGCGAGTGGATCCAGATCGACGGAACCGCAGACATCCTGTCCGTCCCCGAGGCCGTAGAGCCCCTGGTCGACTACTACCGGAGCATCTCCGGCGAGCACCCCGACTGGGATGACTACCGCGCGGCCATGGTCCGGGACCGGCGCGTCCTCATCCGTGTCGACATCACCCGCGCCGGTCCCAACGCCCACGGCTAGTTCAGGCGCTCGAGCACCATGGCCATGCCCTGGCCGCCGCCGACGCACATCGTCTCCAGGCCGATCGCCTTGTCGTGGAAGCGCAGGCCGTTGATCAGCGTGGAGGTGATCCGGGCACCCGTCATGCCGAACGGGTGCCCGACGGCGATGGCGCCACCGTTGACGTTGAGCCGGTCGAGGTCGATGCCGAGCTCCTGGTACGAGGGGATGACCTGGGCGGCGAACGCCTCGTTGATCTCGACGAGGTCGACGTCGCCGATCGACATGCCGGCCCGGCGAAGCGCCTGACGGGACGCCTCCACCGGTCCGAGGCCCATGATCTCGGGGGACAGGCCGGTGACGCCGGTCGACACGATGCGGGCCAGCGGCGTGATGCCCAGCTCGGCCGCCTTCACGTCGCTCATCACGATCACCGCGGCGCCGCCGTCGTTCAGCGGGCAGCAGTTGCCGGCCGTGACCGTGCCGTCGGGCCGGAAGACCGGCTTGAGCTGGGAGACGGCCTCGTAGGTGGTGCCGGGCCTCGGCCCGTCGTCCTTGCTGACCACGGTGCCGTCCGGCAGGGTCACCGGCGTGATGTCCTGCTCCCAGAAGCCGTTGGCCAGGGCTTTCTCCGCGAGGTTCTGCGAGCGGACGCCGAACTCGTCCTGCTCCCTGCGGCTGACGCCCCTGATTCCGGCGACGTTCTCGGCGGTCTGGCCCATGGCGATGTAGACGTCGGGCAGCTGTCCCTCCTGGCGCGGGTCGTGCCACTCGGGGCCGCCGCCCTGGGCGCCCGCGTCGGTGCGGGTCTTGGCGTCCAGGAACAGAGGATTGGTGGTCTCGGGCAGCGAGTCGGAGCTGCCCTTGACGAAGCGGGAGACGGTCTCGACCCCCGCGGAGATGAACACGTCGCCCTCGCCGGCCTTGATGGCGTGGAACGCCATGCGGGTGGTCTGCAGCGACGAGGAGCAATAGCGGGTGACCGTGGTGCCGGGAACGCCGTCGAGGCCGAGCAGCACCGAGACCACGCGGGCCATGTTGAAGCCCTGCTCGCCGCCCGGCAGGCCGCAGCCCAGCATCAGGTCGTCGACGTCGTTGGGATCGAGCTGAGGGACCTTGTCCAGCGCGGCCTTGATCATCTGAGCGGTCAGGTCGTCGGGACGTATGTCCTTGATCGACCCCTTGAAGGCTCGGCCGATCGGCGAACGTGCGGTCGCGACGATTACTGCCTCGGGCATTTGGCTCTCCTGGGTTCGTGGCAGGGCTCCCTCAGCGGAGGTTACCGTGCGGTAGCGCGGATGCCACGCCCCGGGGCACCAAGAAACAGAACTATGTACGGCAAGGGCGGGCAGGGCCTCGCGAACGCGTCACGAGGCCCTGCCCGACGTCGGAGCGGCGTCAGCCGTACATGCCGGGAGCGGTGCCGGTGGTGTCCCGCACGCCGTGCAGGGCGCCCTTCTCGTCACGCCAGAGGCGCCAGCCGTCCTGGCTGCCGGTGAACCACGCGGGCGGGACGCCCGGAGCGCCGGGCACGCGCTTGCCGGTCGCCAGGTCGAACTCGCACAGGGAGGCCACCGAGTAGAAGCCCTGGGGCTGCCCGGCCAGCGGCAGCGGCTTCGGGTCGGTGACGCAGAACGACCAGCCGCGCTGGTCCTTCACCGGGGCGGCCCGCCCGGAGGGCAGGTCGAACGCGGAGCCGGAGCCGTTGGGTTTGAGGAAGTCGAGCCTGCCCATGTCCTTGGGGAAGGCGAGCCACCAGCCGGTGCCCGGCACCTGGTCGGCGGCGATCTGGCCGATCACGCGGCCGGACCCGGGGTCGAGCCGGGCGAAGCCGCCGTACTGGCCCCGCTCGTCGATGGGCCGCACCACGGGCGCGAAGCCGGGGCTCCCGCTCGGATAGACGCGTACGACCGAGGGGCGCAGCCAGTTGACCGTGCCGTTCGCGAGCTTGACCGAGAAGAGGCCGAAGGCCGAGGTCTTGTTCTTCTTCGGGTTGGTGTACGGGGCGACGTAGCCGACGAGGTTCTCCCCGGCCGTGCCGAAGGCCCAGCCGCCCGACAGGTCGATGCCGGTGCTGAGGGCCTGCTCGACCGGCAGCTGCCAGACCGGCGCCCCGGACTTCAGGTCGTGGGCCGACAGGACGGGGTGCTTGGCCATGCGGAGCATGACGACCCTGGACGGATCGGACCACTCCACCTCGCTGATGCCGGGAAGCTTCCACAGCAGCTTGCCGGTGAGCGGGTCGAGCACGACCATGCGGGCCGAGGCCAGTGCGGTGTTCTCCGACATGCACAGGTAGGGACCGCACCGCTGCGGGCCGAAGGTCGACTGGACGGGCCTAGACCACTTCCGCTGCCCGGTGCGCGCGTCACGGACGATCAGCGTCGCGTTCCACCTGCCCCGCTTGGCGGGGTCGATGGCGGCGATGACGCCCTGGCCCTGGCCGGTCTCGATCGCCGCGGGCGGCTGAACCCCCATGCCTGGCAGGCGCCCGGCGATCGTCGCGGGATGGGCCCACAGCCGTTTTCCGGCCGTCAGGTCGAGCGCGGCGGTCTCCAGCGTGCCGTCCGGCTTCAGCGAGGTCACGGCGGCCACGCCGGCGGCCACGGTGGCGCGGCTGACGGCGTTCACCTCGCCGTTGAGCCAGGTCGGATGGGTCTCCTCGATGGCCGCCTTGCTGCTGGAGCAACCAGCCAGGGCCAGGACCCCGGCAAGGGCCCCGGCAAGGGGCAGGGCCGGTTTCGCTAGAGGCCGGATCACGGGCATTCCACTCCAATGCGGACAGAGTGACGACCGCGTCGCGGAGGGTGGCCGGATTCAGGCGCTGCGAGGCATCGTCCCTGGCCGGCGGCGAAGTATCGTGGCCCACCTTCCCTGGGGGCCGGTCGCTCGGCCGGCGACGCGGGTCGCGGTGACCTCGGTGCCGGACTCCTCCGCGGCGATGGCCGCCGCGAGGTAAATCGATTGCGATCCCTCGCCACGCTCGGGTCCAGGCTCGGGCCACAACCCCAACGCAGCGCATACAGAAGGTAGCACTACGTAAGCGGACTGTTGGTAACCTCGCGCAGATGGGTGGTATCGATCAGGTCCGAACATTTCGCCCGGATATGAGGCGAATTCCGGGCCGAGGATGTCCGCGAACGCCACCGTGCGGCCGCCCTCCTCGATCACGGCGACCGTCTGCGCCGCGGCGAGCTGGCGACTCCACCGCCGCGTGACCCAGCGCAGCGGCTGGCCGATAGGCCTGATCGTGCCGAGGTCGGGGCACGTGCCCACGACGACCTCCGCGCCCGCCTCACGCAGGCGCCGCACCGCCTTCTGCAGGTGCCGCACGGCCTCGGCCGGTTTGGTCTTGGTGGTGACGTCGTTGGCGCCAACGAAGATCACGGCGATGTCGGGGCCCGTCTTGAGTGCCCGGTCGACCTGGAGGGTGAGGTCGGCCGACGCCGCGCCCGACCTGCCGAAGACGTCGAGCCGCACGGGGCGCTCGGCGATCGCGGCCAGGCCGTTGGCGAGCAGCACCGCGGGGGTGGTGGAAGGGTCGGTCATGCCGAGGCCCACGGAGGTGGAGTCGCCGAGCATGACCAGTTTGATGGGCTCCACCGGCCCGTCGCTGTTACTCGGCCACCTCCCGTAGATGCCGTCGGAAGCGGGTGCTTCCATGCCGTGCGGTTGGCCGACGATCCTTCTCGCGAGCATCGCCTCGGCCATGAGCAGGCCGTAGACGGCCGCACCGAGCGCGGTGACGCCCCCGCTGCCCAAGGCGGCCGCGGTCGCGATACGGCGGGCAGCCCGTGCGGTTCCCGGCGTCCACATCACTACAGTCGTCCTTCCTGATCTCTATACATTCGTCGTGGTTCCCGTCGTGGTTTCAGTGGTCATATGACTGGTTTGTAGCTGGATTCACGCTCTCATCACGGTGCTGAACCATATGATCGCGGCCGTTCTGATTCGCGGTGCCGCGACTCGCGGACGCCTGTCCCTTGAGGTGGTAGTCGTGACGGTACGGTGAGGAGTTGAACCCGCCGGACACCAGATCACCCATCGGATATCCGGCATCGACAAGCTGACAAAGCTTCGGCAAATGAGGTGTTATTCCCGGTGCGCGTACACGACTCGCTCATCGAGCTCATGGGCGACACCCCGCTCGTACGGCTCCGCAAGGTCACGGCCGGCGTTTCCGCGCAGGTCCTGGCGAAGGTCGAGTACTTCAACCCGGGCGGCTCGGTCAAGGACCGCATCGCGCTGCGCATGGTGGAGGCGGCCGAGCGCTCCGGTGAGCTGCGTCCCGGCGGCACGATCGTGGAGCCCACATCCGGCAACACGGGCATCGGGCTGGCGATCGTGGCCCAGGACAGGGGTTACCGCTGCCTGTTCGTCGTGCCCGACAAGGTGGCCCAGGACAAGATCTCCGTGCTGCGCGCGTACGGCGCCGAGGTGGTCGTGTGCCCGACCGCGGTCTCGCCCGATCACCCGGAGTCCTACTACTCGGTCTCCGACCGGCTGGCGCGCGAGATCCCGAACGCCTGGAAGCCCGATCAGTACTCCAACCCGGAGAACCCCGCCAGCCACTACCAGTCGACGGGGCCGGAGATCTGGGACCAGACCGACGGGCGGATCACCCACTTCGTCGCGGGGGTGGGCACCGGCGGCACGATCAGCGGCACCGGCCGCTACCTCAAGGACGTCTCCGGGGGCCGCGTCCAGGTCATCGGCGCCGACCCGGAGGGCTCGGTCTACTCCGGCGGCTCCGGGCGGCCGTATCTGGTCGAGGGCGTCGGCGAGGACATCTGGCCCGCCACGTACGACACCACGGTCGCCGACCGGATCATCGCGGTCTCCGACAAGGACTCCTTCGGGATGACCCGTCGCCTGGCGCGCGAGGAGGCCCTGCTCGTCGGGGGCTCCTGCGGCATGGCGGTCGTGGCGGCGCTGAAGGTGGCGGCCGAGGCCGGGCCCGACGCCATCGTGGTCGTCCTGCTGCCGGACGGCGGGCGTGGCTACCTGTCCAAGATCTTCAACGACGACTGGATGGCCGACTACGGCTTCCTGACCTCCTCCAGCGAGGAGGGGCTGGTCGGCGACGTGCTCGGCCGCAAGTCGCCCGGCCTTCCCGAGTTCGTGCACACCCACCCGCACGAGTCGGTGAGCACGGCCATCGCGATCATGCGCGAGTACAGCGTGTCGCAGCTCCCCGTCATGAAGGAGGAGCCCCCGGTCATGGCGGCCGAGGTGGTCGGCTCGATCGTCGAGCGCGACCTGCTGGAAGCCCTTTACCGCGGCAAGGTGCGCGGAGGCGACCCCATCGAGGAGCACATGTCGGCGCCGCTCCCCATGATCGGCTCGGGCGAGCCCGTCTCGGTGGCCATCGAGGCACTGGAGAAGGCCGACGCCACGGTCGTCCTCGACGACGGCAAGCCGATCGGCCTGATCACCAGGCAGGACCTGCTCGCCTTCCTCGCGAGCACGGCGAGCGCTTAGAACGACACAGCCTCGCGAGCGCGTAGAGGACACAGCGCTTAAGAACACACAGCCTGTGGACAACTTGTGAAGATCTGAGGCCGGGTGCGGAGCCGGAAGGCGTGGCACCCGGGTTCAGAGGCGGGCCGGCTCGTAGTCGGCGGGAAACCAGGCGCGGACCTCCCACGCCCCTTCCGGGGTGGGGCCCGCGACCAGGTCGCCGCCGAGGGCCTTGACCCGCTCGGACATCCCCACCAGCCCGAACCCGCCGCCCAGCCTGGCGACGCGCGGGTCCGAAGGCGATCTGTAGTTGCGCACGCGCAGCAGCACCCCTCGCTCCGCCTGCCTCAGGTCGGCCCGCACCCAGCCGGTGCCGGGCGCGTGCCGCCGTACGTTGGTCAGGGACTCTTGCAGGACGCGATGCAGGGTGGTGAGCACCTCGGGTGCCAGCGCGGACTCGCTGAGGCCCTGACCGACGTCGAACGCGACCTGGGGCCCGCCCGCCGAGAACCTCTCGACGAGCACCCACAGGTCGCTGAGCGTGGTGCCGGCGTTGCGGGACGCGTCGTCGCCGGCCCGGAGCACCCCGACCAGGCGGCGCATGGAGCCCGTCCGGCCGAAGAAGCCGGCGAACAGCGACACTCCGGCGGACATCGCCATGAGCAGGACCATGCCCTGGACGCGGAACCGGTCGCGCAGCAGATATGCCCCGATGCCGAGGAGCCCGCACAGCGGTGCGGCGAACTGCGCCTGGCCCATCGCGATCGCGATCGCCGTGTCGCCGAGAAGGAGCAGTACGAGCCAGCCGACCAGCGCTATCTCGCTGAGTCGCTGGATCCAGTACACGAGCCCATGGCTGTCCCTCACGGACATCGAGCGTAATCCGAGCGCCGCAGGACGGGGATCGGCCATTCGGACGAGCCACCAGCGGACGGACGTTCAAAGCCAGGTGCGCGTCCGGCCGGTGTACTCCCTCGTCTCGTCCTTCCGCCGTAGGCCCGAGGAGCGGTTTCGTCCTCCGGCAGGGGCGATAGCGTGGAGCCATGATTGAAGGCTTCGAGACTTTGGCCATTCACGCAGGCCAGGAGCCCGACCCGCACACCGGTGCGGTCGTGCCTCCCATCTACGCCGTGTCCACGTACAAGCAGGACGGCGTCGGCGGGCTGCGGGCCGGATATGAGTACAGCCGCTCGGCGAACCCCACCAGGAACTCGCTGGAGGAGTGCCTCGCGGCCATCGAGGGCGGGACGCGCGGGCTTGCCTTCGCGTCAGGCCTCGCCGCCGAGGACACCCTGCTCCGCACGGTGTGCAAGCCGGGCGACCACGTGATCATCCCGGACGACGCCTACGGCGGCACGTACCGGCTGTTCGCGAAGGTCCTCTCGCGGTGGGGTCTGCACTACGACCCGGTGCCGCTAGGCGACGTGGACGCGGTGCGCGCGGCCATCCGTCCCGACACCAAGGCGATCTGGGTGGAGACGCCCACCAACCCGCTGCTGGGGATCGCCGACATCGAGGCCCTCGCGTCCATCGCCCACCAGGGGGGCGCCCTGCTGCTGGTGGACAACACCTTCGCCTCGCCCTACCTCCAGCAGCCGCTGGCGCTGGGCGCCGACGTGGTGGTCCACTCCACCACCAAGTACATCGGGGGCCACTCCGACGTGGTCGGCGGGGCGCTGATCACCCGCGACCGCGACCTCGGCGACGAGCTGGCTTACCACCAGAACGCCATGGGAAGCGTCGCTGGCCCGTTCGACTCCTGGCTGACCATGCGCGGCATCAAGACGCTCGCCCTGCGCATGGAGCGCCACTGCGACAACGCCGAGCAGGTCGTCGACATGCTGCTCTCGCACCCCCGGGTCACCGAGGTGTTCTATCCGGGGCTGGCCGGTCACCCCGGCCACGAGGTGGCGGCCAAGCAGATGAGGCGGTTCGGCGGCATGGTGTCGTTCCGCGTCTCGGGCGGTGAGGCCGAGGCGCTGGAGATCTGCGACCGCACGAAGCTGTTCATCCTCGGCGAGTCGCTCGGAGGCGTCGAGTCGCTGATCGAGCACCCGGGCCGCATGACCCACGCCTCGGTCGCCGGATCGGCCCTGGAGGTGCCCTCCGACCTGATCCGCCTGTCGGTCGGCATCGAGACCGTCAGTGACCTGCTCGGCGACCTCAGGCAGGCTCTGGGCTCCTAGGGGGCCATCGGCGTGCTCAGGGGTTGAACCACACCATCAGCACCAGGATCACGAGCCAGATGAGGGCCATGACCGCCGCGAGGGTGGCGATGCGGCCGGTCTGCACCTTGGCGTCGTCTTCCGGCGTCTCGTTGGAGAGCACGCGAACGGCGGTGCTCTGGTCACGATCGATGATGACCAGCAGCACCGCCGCCACGATGAACAGCGTCATCGACACCGACAGGTATGGCTTGCTGATGTTCGCGCCGGCCAGAGCGAGGCCGAACAGGAACACGCCGAGGGTGAGGACGCCGAAGATGCGCGTGCTGCGGTGCAGGTAGCGCAGCACGCCGGCATCTCTGGCCCGGATGTATCGCGGGGTGAACATGGTGGCGGCGGTCAGCGGCCCGATCGCGAAGATCGCGAAGCCGATGTGCAGCCAGAGCAGAAGCTTGTCGAGAAACGACATGCGCTGAGGCTATCGTCTCCGTGATCGGCGGGGAACGATCCTCGGACGGCCGTACGAAATCATGAGCGCGGGCTCAGGGTTTCGGGACGTCCGTCGGCTCCTGTGCCGTCTCCGCGGGGGTCTCGGCGACGGGCGGCTTCGGGGGACGGTGCCGGTTGTTCACGGTGACCTCGAACATCGTCACCGTGAAGATCATGAGAAGGAGGAGAGCGACCGCCGCGAACATGGCACCCTCCTTCCGGGACGGGCGGGCCTCGCGGACCTTGGGTAAATCACCCTTTATGAATATCCTCCGAGATCGCATATGAATCGGCAACTGATTAACGCGCGGCTCGACAACCAGTATTGAATGTCCTTTACCGAAAAAGGCGCCGGAAGATGGACATACCCCCGCAAATCGCTATTCGGACCACGGTGTCTCAGCGGGTGCGGCGGGACCGCAGGAAGTCGCTGACGACGTACTCGCCGAGGCGGTCGGCGCTCGGGGAGAAGACCCGGCCGCCGTTGCGCCTGGCCACCTCGTCCACGAACTCCTTGAGCCGCTCGTCCGTGGCCAGCATGAACACGTTGATCGTCGCCCGCCGGCGGGTCATCTTGTCGACCTCCGCCAGCGTGAGCTCCAGCGTCTCGCGCGACGGCGGCCACTCGAACCAGTAACGGCCGTCCCGCATGAGGTGGGCGGTCGGCTCGCCGTCGGTGACGACGAGCACCACGGGCTCGAAGTCGGGGTGCCTGTCGAGGTGGCGGCCGGCGATCAGCAGCGCGTGGTGCAGGTTGGTTCCCTGGACCATGTCCCATTCGAGCCCGGCCAGCTCCTCCGCCTGCAGCACGCGGGCGTAGTTCGAGAAGCCGATGATCTGGACGGCGTCACCCGGGAACTTGGACGCGACCAGCGCCTGCAGGGCGAGCGCAGTCTGCTTGGCGGGGGCCCAGGTGCCCCGCAGGGCCATGGAGTACGACAGGTCGACCAGCAGGCACACGGCCGCCGCCGTCCGCCGCTCCGTTTCTGCCACCTCGAAGTCGTCCACCGAGAGCGACACCCGGCCGTCGCCGTTCGCGGGGCCGCCCCGCCGCACGCCGTTGACCAGGGTGCGGACCACGTCGAGGGGCTGCTCGTCGCCGAAGCGCCATGGGCGTGACGACCCGGTGAGCTCGCCGGCGGCTCCCGCGTCTCGCTGGTCGTGGTCGCCGCGGCGTCCGGCGTCCAGCGAGTCGAAGACCCTGCGCAGGGCGGTCTCGCCGAGCCGGCGCACGGCCTTCGGGGTGAGCTCCAGCTTGCCGCGCTGCCGCCGGAGGTATCCCTGCTCCTCCAGCTCGCGCTCGATCTGCTTCAGCGTCTCCAGGTCGTCGACCGCCGACCGGCCGAGGGCGCGGCGGATCGCGGCCTCGTCGATGTCGTCGAGCCGGGCTCCGGGATAGTCCTGGCGGAGCGCCTCCTCCAGCCGGCCGAGGTCGGCGAGCTCTTCCAGGGCGCTGACGGCGTCCCCCATGCCGAGGGGCTGGTCGCCGTTCATCCGCTCGGGAGTGTCCCACGCGAGGTCGGGGCGGCGGGCGTACAGGGCCTCGCCGAGGCGGGACATCTGCTCGCCCAGGCCCGCCTGCTCCAGCGTCTGGTTGATCAGGTTCTGCAGCTCCTCGCGCTGCTCCGGGGTCATGGAGGCGAGCATGCGCTGGGCCGCGGCGGACCTGCGGGCCAGGATGTCGACCAGCTCTTCGAGATTGCGGGGATTCTCCGGAAAGAATTCCCCATGCTTCTGCAGGAATTGGTCGAAGTCATCCTGAGTGTGCTGGCCTCGGGCGTCTTGGTCCAGCATGTCGTTCAGATCCGACATCATCTGCCGGACCCGTTCCATCGCCTCGGGATCGGGATTGGCGAGGGCCTCCCGCATGCCGCGGAACCGGCTGTCGAGGACCTCCCTGCGCAGCAGGTCGCGCAGTTCCTCGAACGTCTGGCGGGCGGCCGGGGAACGCCACTCGTACGAGCTCAGCTGCTGGACCGCGCCGGCGGTGTCGCTCGGCACCGCGTCGAGCTCCGACTCGCGTAGCCGCGCCTCGTCGGAGGGGTCGGGGAACAGCTCGGCCCGCTCCTGGCCGATGGCCTTGTCGAGAAGGGACCGTGCGCGTTCGAGCGTGCCGTCGAGGCTGCCGCGTTCGCGCAGCTCACGGCGGCGCTTGCGCACCTCGCGCAGCAGCTCGTCGAGGCCACGCCGGTTCTCGGCGCCGGGCAGGCCACGCCTGAGCAGATCGCGCAGGGAGTCCATCGGGCTGGTGCCGGAAAGGATCGCGTCGCCCATCTCGTCGAGCGCGGCGCGCACATCGTACGGCGGTGCCAGCGGATCGGGCCCGTCCTGGTACTCGCCGTATCGGTAGCCACTCATCTTTTGTGAGCCTAATCGTCGTGTGTCCGATGTGCGAGGGAACGCCAAGCCCCGCCTCCGCCGCGCGAGGCACGGCCGAAGGCGGCTGACCCGCAAGGGGAGGGCCGCCTTCGGCCTCGGCGGAGCGGGCGCTCAGGTGCGGTAGACGGCGCCTCCGTCGACCTCGTCCTTGGACAGGCGCCGCATGAGATAGAGCCCTTCGAGGGCGAACTCCAGCGCGGCGGCGGCGTGCCCGGGGGACTCGTCGCCCTCGCCCATGCCCACGGCGGACATGATCTTGGACAGGCCGTTGACGGGACCGATCTTGTGGAGCAGCTCGGTGGCCGGCGTCAGCTCCCCGGACTCGATCTGGACGCCCTCGGCGAACTTGTCCAGCAGCGCGGACAGGTCCATGCCGCCCAGGGTGCCCCGGAAGGTCTCCGCGGTGGCCCGGCGCAGCAGGTGGGCGAGCACCTCGACCTCGCGGCCCTCCTCGCTCACCTCGAACTCCACCTTGCCGCGCAGTGTCGGGACGATGCCGGGCAAATCGCACACCCTGGTCACCGGGCGCTCCTCGCCGGTCAGCGCCGCCCGGCGTACGGCCGAGGCGGCGGCCGACTCGGCGGCGGCGATGGCGAAGCGGGCCGAGACGCCGGAACGCGAGTCCACGGCCGTCGACTCGCGGACCAGGCGGGTGAACCTGGCGATGGTCTCCACGAGGTGCTCGGGCAGCTCGGCGCTCAGCCCGGCGGGCTCGCCGGCCACGCCGTCCGGGTCCAGGCCTCGCCAGTTGAGCCAGGCCTCCTGGCGGATCAGGTCGAGCTCGTCCTCAAGGGTCAGCGGATAGTGGGTGCGGATCTCGGCCCCGAACCGGTCCTTCAGCGGGGTGATGATCCGTCCCCGGTTGGTGTAGTCCTCGGGGTTCGCGCTGGCGATGAGCAGGAGATCCAGGGGCAGCCGCAGGTTGTAGCCGCGTACCTGGATGTCGCGCTCCTCCAGCACGTTGAGCAGCGACACCTGGATGCGCTCGGCCAGGTCGGGCAGCTCGTTGACCGAGAAGACGCCCCGGTTGGTGCGGGGCACCAGGCCGTAGTGGACGGTCTCCGGGTCGCCGAGCGTGCGGCCTTCGGCGATCTTGATCGGGTCCACGTCGCCGATCAGGTCGCCGACCGAGGTGTCCGGCGTGGCGAGCTTCTCGCCGTACCGGTCGTCGCGGTGCTTCCAGGCGATCTCCAGGTCCTCACCGCGCTCCGCCGCGAGCTTCACGCAGCGGACGCATACCGGGACGTATGGATGGTCGTTGATCTCGCAGCCGTCGACCACCGGAGTCCACTCGTCGAGCAGGCGGGTGATCGTACGGATGAGCCGGGTCTTGCCCTGGCCGCGCTCGCCCAGTAGCACCAGGTCGTGGCCCGCGAGCAGGGCCCGCTCGAGGTGAGGGAGCACGGTGTCGTCGAATCCGACGATGCCCGGGAATCTCGGCGTGCCTGAGCGTAATCTGTCGAGCAGGTTTTCGCGGATCTCCGCCTTGACCGTGCGATAGGTGTGTCCACTTTCGCGCAGGTCGCGGAGAGTGCGAGCTTGCGGCGTTTCACTTCGCGGTGTGGGCGATTCATGCACGGGAACGAGACTACGTCGCGCGGGGAGGATGCGGCAGCTTATACACATTTCGGATCTTGACCATTGCGTGACGCTATGCGCGCGTCGTTACTCCCGTAGTGGGGAGAATCCGGCCAAGAGGGGCAAATGGCCGACACGACGACTCGCGACGGAACAGAGGAGGCGAGGCGTGTGGCAGTGCTGACGAGCCGGTTCGCGGACGGTCTCGCCGTGGGCTCCGACCTGGTGGTGGCCGCGGAGACCGCCGTTCGCCAAGCCCTCTCCGGACTGTCGGGGCCGCCCGACCTGGTGTGCTTCTTCATCTGCGGCGAGGACCCCGAGGACGTCGCCCGCGCCGGGCTCCGCGCCATGCGCATGGCGCCGGGGGCACAGGTCATCGGGTGCAGCGCCACCGGGGTGATCGGCGACAGCCAGGGCGTCGAGCTGACCTCGGCGGTCAGCGCCTGGGCCGCGAGCCTCGGCGGCGCACGGGTCACGACCTTCGCGCTGGAGACCCTCCGCATGGAGGACCGCTTCGTGATCATCGGCCTGCCGGACCGAGGCGCCGACGACCAGGTGGCGATACTGCTGGCCGATCCGTACAGCTTCCCGACCGACGCCTTCGTGGAGCACTCGGCCGACGTCCTGGGCAACCTCCCGCTGGTGGGCGGGCTGGCCAACGGCATGCGGGGCCAGGGCTCGGTCCGCCTGTTCGCGGGCGGCGAGATGTACACAGAAGGGGCGATCGGCGTGATGCTGAGCGGCCCCCTCAACGTCAGCACCGTCGTCAGCCAGGGCTGCCGTCCCATCGGCCCCACCATGGTCGTCACCCGCTCCGAGGAGAACCTTCTGCTGGAGCTGGCCGGGCAGCCGGCGCTCGCCCGCCTGGAGGACATCGTCAGCGGCCTCGACGAGGAGGATCGGGAGCTGGTCGCCTCGGGCCTGCAGATCGGCATCGCGATGGACGAGTACGCCGAGAGCCACGAGCGAGGTGACTTCCTGATCCGCGGCATCCTCGGCATCGACCCCGAGCGCGAGGCCGTGGCCGTCGGCGACGTGCTCGACATCGGGCAGAGCGTCCGCTTCCAGGTCCGCGACGCCGCCACGGCCGACGAGGATCTGTACGAGGTGCTGGACGCCCACGTCGAGCAGCGCGGCCACATCGACGGCGCGTTGCTGTTCTCCTGCAACGGCAGGGGCTCGGCCATGTTCGGCAGCCCCGACCACGACGTGCTGGCGCTGCACGACACCCTGGGCCCGATCGGCATGGCGGGGTTCTTCGCCGCCGGCGAGGTCGGCCCCGTGGCGGGGCACAACCACGTGCACGGGTTCTCCGCCTCGATCCTCGTCTTCTCCAGCGGCGCGGGCCAGAAAGGCTCCGACGGAGGTCAGAAGGCCGCCCACGGGGTCTGAAACCCCCGCACGGCGATGATGCCCCATCCGCCCCGCATCGGGACGCGTGTGGCATGTGATCCTTGGAGGCGCGGCCGCCTCTCTCGGGCGCCCGCGTTCCTGTGATCGTTCGGGAAGACCTGGGAGGCGTGATCAGTGGCGCGTGACTCGGACGTCGTGGTGGCGGTCGACGTCGGTGGCACCAAGCTGGCCGCCGCGCTGGTCGACCGTGCCGGGGAGATCGTCGTCGCCGACCGCCTGGCCACCCCGCCCGGGGGCGACGCCCCCACGCTGTGGAAGGCCCTGGCCGGGCTGGTCGACTCCGTGCTCGAACGGGAGCCCGAACGTGAGGTGATCGGCGTCGGGGCCGGGTGCGGCGGCCCGATGGCCTGGCCCGAGGGCGTCGTCTCCCCGCTGAACATGCCGGGCTGGCGCGACTTCCCCCTGCGCGAGCGGCTGGCCGGGCGGTTCCCCGGCCTGCCCGCGCGCGTCCACAACGACGCGATCTGCGTGGCCGTGGCCGAGCACTGGCGTGGCGCCGGCCGGGGCAGCGGCGACATGCTCGGCATGGTCGTCTCGACGGGCGTCGGCGGCGGCCTGATCCTCGGCGGCCGGCTGATCGACGGCGGCACGGGCAACGCCGGGCACATCGGCCACGTCGTGGTGGACCCGGACGGCCCCGCGTGCGGGTGCGGGGGACGAGGATGCCTGGAGGCCGTCGCCCGGGGCCCCGGCCTCGCCGCCTGGGCACTCGAACAGGGCTGGATCCCCGGCAAGACCTCCGGCCGCCTCTCCGGTACGAAGGCTGAGGCCCCCACCACGGCCGCGAGGCCCTCCACCACGGGCGCGGAGAACTCTCGGACGGGCGCCCGCCCGGCAGGGACGTACGTCGAGGCCGCCGAGGCGACCGGGCGGCAACTGTCGGCGGACGCCGCCGCCGGGGACGAGATCGCCCTCGGCGCGATGACCCGCGCGGGCAGGGCGCTCGGCATCGCCATCGCGTCGGCCACCCACATGTGCGACCTCGACATCGTGACCATCGGCGGCGGCCTGTCGCAGGCGGGGCCGCTGCTGTTCGAGCCGCTCGAAGAGGCGCTGCGGGCGCACGCCCGAATGGACTTCGCCAAGCGTGTCCGCGTCGTCCCCGCCCACCTGGGTCAGGACGCCGGCCTCATCGGCGCCGCCGCCCTCGTCCTCGCCCCCGACCGCTACTGGACCGCTCTCTGAAGTCGCTGAAATCGCTCACAAGCGCAGCAAGCCCTGATGTAACGCTTTGTGGCTCTTCGTCCAAGCAGGAGGTAAGCACTCGGACGACGAAGGGAGCGAAGCAGGTGCGCCTCAGACAACCGGGGTTGGCGGAGATCGCCGACGATCCCGACGCCTTCGAAGCCTTCTACCGGCGCCACCGGGGAGCTGACGGGTCCCGGCCGAGCGCCGTGTCCATCGCCCGGTAGGGGCATCCCCAGCCGCTGGACTCATGGTGGGCCGGTGAGGGCGAGGGGAGGCGATGAGTGGGAGACTTCGGGCATGGCGCACCCTGAGGTGACCTATGACGACGTGGTCGCCGCCCGTGAACTGCTCAACGACGTGGTCATACGCACGCCGTTGCTGCATTCGCGGGTCCTGTCCGAGCTGATCGGCGGCCCGGTCTACCTCAAGTGCGAGAACCTCCAGCGGGCCGGCTCGTTCAAGGTCAGGGGCGCGTACGTCCGCATCGCCCGGCTGACCGACGAGGAACGTTCCCGGGGGGTGGTCGCGGCGAGCGCCGGCAACCACGCCCAGGGGGTGGCTCTGGCGTCGGGGCTGCTGGGCTGCAAGTCCACGGTGTTCATGCCCCACGGTGCGCCGCTGCCCAAGGTCGAGGCCACCCGCTCGTACGGCGCCGATGTGATCTTCGCGGGCACGACCGTCGACCACGCGCTGGCGGCGGCCAAGGAGCACGCCGAGGAGACCGGGGCCGTCTTCATCCACCCCTTCGACCACCCCGACGTCGTGGCAGGTCAGGGCACCCTCGGGCTGGAGATCCTCGACCAGCTCCCCGAGGTGGGCACGATCACGCTCGCGGTCGGCGGCGGCGGGCTCGCGGCGGGGGTCGCCCTGGCGGTGAAGTCCATGCGGCCGGGCGTCCGCATCGTGGGTGTGCAGGCCGAGCGGGCCGCCGCCTACCCCGCGTCACTCGCCGCCGGGCACCCGGTCGTGGTGGAGCCCGTGCCCACCATGGCCGACGGCATCGCGGTCGGGCGCCCCGGCGACATCACCTTTGAGATGATCCACTACCTGGTGGACAGCGTGGTCACGGTCTCCGAGGAGACGCTGTCGCGGGCGCTGCTGCTCTGCCTGGAGCGCACCAAGATGGTCGTGGAGCCCGCGGGGGTGGCCGGGGTCGCCGCGCTGCTCGACTGGCCGCACGCCTTCGAGCCGCCCGTGGTCGTGGTGCTCTCCGGGGGCAACATCGACCCGCTGTTGCTGTCGAAGGTGCTGCGGCACGGCCTGTCGGTCGCGGGACGCTACCTGGCCTTCCGGATCAGGCTCGCCGACCGCCCGGGAGCGCTCGCCACGCTCCTCAGCCGCCTGGCCGACCTCGGGGCCAACGTGCTCGACGTGGGCCACGAGCGCATGGACCCCCGGCTCCACCTCGACGAGGCGGAGGTGCTGATGCACCTGGAGACCAAGGGGCCCGTCCACTGCGAGGAGGTCCTCACCGGCCTCCGCCGCTACGGCTACAAGCTCATCTTCAGCTGAGCACCGGGCGCTGCGGCTTGTACAGCCAGGCGTCGAACAGGTCGCCCAGCTGCTTGCCGGAGAGCTTCTCGGCGAGCTGGACGAACTCGCCGGTGGTGGCGCCGCCGTACTTGTGCTGGTCGGTCCAGGTGCGCAGGAGCTTGAAGAACGTGTCGTCCCCGATGCGCTTGCGCAGGACGTGCAGCGTCATGGCGCCCCGGAGGTAGACCGAGTTGTTGAACAGGTCTTGCCGCTGGGCCACGCCGGGTGGGTACTTCCAGATGGGGGCGGTCTTGGCGGAGTAGTAGTCCTGGAAGGTCTTCTCGGCGCTGAGGCCGCCGTTGTGCTCGGTCCAGAGCCACTCGGCGTACGTCGCGAAGCCCTCGTTGAGCCACAGGTCCTTCCACCGGGTGATGCTCACGCTGTCGCCGAACCACTGGTGGGCGAGCTCGTGGGCGATGATGCTCTCGTCCGGTTCGAACCCTCCGTACATCGGCTTGGTCTGGTTCTCCAGGGCGTAACCGGTGGAGAAGTCGTCGATCACGCCGCCCGTGGAGGAGAAGGGGTACGGCCCGAAGACCTTCGACCAGTAGTCGGTCACCTTGGCGGAGGTGGAGTACAGGAAGTCGAGGTCGTGCCGGAACGCCGGGTCGGTCGCCGCGTACACCGGGATGCCATCGGGGGACTTGCCGGTCTTGACGTCGAACTTGCCGAGCGTGATCGTCGCGAGGTAGGTCGCCATCGGGTGGCCCTCGCGCCAGGCGAAGGTCGAGACGCCGCCGGAGGTCACCGGGTCGCCGCGCAGCTCGCCGTTCGCGATCACGGTGGTGCCGGCCGGGACCGTGATGTCGAAGTCGTACGTCGCCTTGTCGGACGGGTGGTCGTTGCACGGGAACCAGGTCTTGGCGCCGTTGGGCTCGCTGGTGACGAACGCCCCGTCCTTGGTGGGGATGAAGCCGTAGGTGCCGAGGTTCGAGGAGTTGCGGACGGGGTCCGGCTTGCCGGCGTAGTCGACGGCGACGTCGAACTCCGCGCCCTTGGCGATCACCGCGGCGGGGCTGATCGTGAGCTCGTCGCCTTCCCTGACGAACTTCGCGGGCTTGCCGTCGACGCTCACCGTTCGCACGGTGAACCCGTGCAGGTCGAGGTCGAACCGGGAAAGGTTCTGGACGGCCTTCGCCTTGACGCTCGCCGTGCCCGAGAGGTGCTTGGTAGGGGGGTCGTAGGCCAGCTTCAGCGCGTAGTGGCCGACGTCGTACCCCCCGTTGCCGTCAAGGGGGAAGTCGGGATCGCCGATGCCCGCCGCGCCGGGCGTGCCGGAGTCGGACTCGGCGTGCTGCGCGTTGCCGGCATCGGGCGCCGGGCTCTGCGTCGTCGCCCCGCTCGACGCGGTACAGGCGTTCAGTCCGAGGACGGTCGCGGACAGCATGGCGGCGGTCAGCCGCTTGGGCACCTTCAGCTGCATGTCGTGCAGCCTACGGGAGAAAGACCAGGTCATCAGGCATCTACGACAATGGTCGAGGCGGCTTTGTCATGCAAAGCCTGCTTCTTTCCGTCAAACAGGATCCACGCCACGTCGGCCAGACCCAGGCAACAGACCACGCTGAAGATCCCGTACACGGCCTCGCGGACCGCCGCCTGCCCCGGCGAGACGGGCTCCTGGGTGGGGTCCCGCACGACCCGAAGCCCGAACAGCTTCTTGCCCACGGTCTGGCCGCGCCAGAACGCCGTCAGCAGCCAGTAGTAAAGAAACCAGACGATCGCGACGGCGATGCCGTTGCTCGCACGGACCACCTCGTAGGCCCCGTCCGGCATCCGCTCGGCCACCGTGGAGGAGAACGGGGAGGTGATCAGTCCCACGATCAGAATGTCGAGGATGCCGGCGAACAGGCGCCTCCACCGGCCCGCGAGGGGCGCGGGTCCTGGTGATCCCATGCGTATGTGATCACCAGGATGTCCTCACCGCAAACAAGCGATCACAGGTTGCCGCGCCGGTCCTGCTCCCGCTCGATCGCCTCGAACAGGGCCTTGAAGTTGCCCTTGCCGAAGCCGAGCGAGCCGTGGCGCTCGATGAACTCGAAGAACACCGTCGGGCGGTCCTGCACGGGCTTGGTGAAGATCTGCAGCAGGTAGCCGTCCTCGTCGCGGTCCACGAGGATGTGCTGCCGCTTGAGCTCCTCGATGGGGGCGCGCACCTCGCCGATCCTCGCGCGCAGCGCCGGGTCGTCGTAGTACGAGTCGGGCGTGTCGAGGAACTCGACCCCGGCCGCGCGCATCTGCTCGACGGTCCTGATGATGTCGTTCGTGGCCAGCGCGATGTGCTGGACGCCGGGACCGCCGTAGAACTCCAGGTACTCGTCGATCTGCGACTTCTTGCGGCTGATCGCCGGCTCGTTGAGCGGGAACTTCACCTTGCGCGTGCCGTTCGCGACGACCTTGGACATGAGCGCGGAGTACTCGGTGGCGATGTCGTCGCCGATGAACTCCGCCATGTTGGTGAAGCCCATGACCCGCTTGTAGAACTCCACCCACTCGTCCATCTTGCCGAGCTCCACGTTGCCCACGCAGTGGTCCACGGCCTGGAAGTACCTCTTGGCCGGGGGCTCGACCAGCGGCGCCGCCGGCACGTAGCCGGGCAGGTAGGTGCCGCTGTAGTTCGACCTGTCGACGAGCGTGTGCCGCGTCTCGCCGTAGGCGGCGATGGCCGCCACGACGACCTTGCCCTGCTCGTCCTCGATCGTGTACGGCTCCGCCAGCCCGCGGGCGCCCGCGGCGATGGCGTGCGCGTAGGCGCCTTCCACGTCCGGGATGTCGAGGGCGAGGTCGATCACGCCGTCGCCGTGCTCGGCCACGTGGCGGGCGATCTCGGTGCCGGGCCGCACCGAGCCGCGCAGCTCGAAACGCGCGCTTCCGGAGGTCAGCACGTAGGCCACCTCGTCCCGGCTACCCGTCTCAGGCCCCTTGTACGCGACCAGGCGCATCCCGAAGGCCGAGGAGTAGTAGTGCGCCGCCTGCTTGGCGTTGCCTACCGCGAAGACCACCGAATCCATGCCGTGTACGGGAAATACATCGCTCATGAGGTCACTCTCAGACGAGGTGGCCTATATGTGCAAGTGTTACCCAAACAGGTAGGCAGATTGACTAGCGATCCTGCCGGACCAGGGGTAATCCTGTACAGCATGACGATTGACGAGCTGGACGTACGGCTCATCTCTCTCCTCGCCGCCGAGCCGCGCGTGGGCGTCCTGGAGGCGTCCCGGAGGCTGAGCGTGGCGCGGGGCACGATCCAGGCGAGGCTCGACCGGCTCGTGGAGAGCGGTGTGATCACCGGGTTCGGGCCCGACGTCGACCCGGCCGCCCTGGGGTACCAGGTGACCGCGTTCGTCACCCTGCAGATCCGGCAGGTCAGCGGCCACGAGCCGGTCGCGAGCCTGCTCGCGTCCATCCCGGAAGTGCTGGAGGTCCACACGATCACCGGTGGCGGTGACATGCTGTGCCGGGTGGTCGCGCGGAGCAACGCCGACCTTCAACGCGTCATCGACCTGATCGTGGAAGTCGAAGGGGTGGTGCGCACGTCCTCGGTGATCGCGCTGGACACACCGGTCGCCTACCGGGTGCTGCCCCTCGTGGCCGGCACTCCGCGTCACCGCGAGCGCTAGAGCCCGTATGCGGTTTCGTGCGAAGACGTGGCAATAAGCAGGTCTGTCCCGTACGCATAGCGGGAACCCGCGAGCATGTCCCATACGCGGACCTGGAAATCTGCGAGCCTGTGCAATGCGGAGATCGTGGGGCCACTAGATGAGCGGAGCACCGGTCTCTATCATCTAGTGTGGACGATCCGTCCAGCTTACGGGGGTTTGCTGGGCTGTAGATCGGGGGTTGGGCCGTGCGGGACGAAGAGAAGAAGCGCCGGTCGAGGCGTCGTCTTCTCCGCCGATTCCTCATCGCCGGTGGCATCGTCGTTCTCGGCATCGCCGCGATGGTGGCCGTGGTGTGGGTTCTGACGCCGATCCCCGACACCACCCAGAAGGACGCGACCGCGCAGGGCTCGCTCATCTACTACCGCGACGGCAAGACGGTGCTCGCCCGGCAGGGCGTGAACCGCAAGAACGTCCCGCTCGAAAAAGTGCCCAAGGTAGTGCGTGATGCGGTCATTTCCGTCGAGAACCGTACTTTCTACCAGGACCAGGGCGTGTCTTTGCAGGGCACCGCTCGCGCCATGTGGTCGACCGTGACCGGCAACCAGGTGCAGGGCGGTTCGACGATCACCCAGCAACTGGTGCGCAACTACTACAGCGGGCTCAGCCAGGAGCGGTCGGCGACGCGTAAGTTCAAAGAGATCATGATCTCGCTGAAGGTGGATCGCTCCAAGTCCAAGTCCTGGGTGCTGGAGCAGTACCTCAACACCATCTACTTCGGCCGGGGCGCCCACGGCATCCAGGCCGCCGCGCAGGCCTACTTCGGCAAGGACGTCAGCAAGCTGACCCCGTCGCAGGGCGCCTACCTCGCGGCCGTGATCCAGCAGCCGTCGCGCTTCGCCGCGCCCAAGGGCGCCGACCTGGACGCCGCCAGGGCCCGCTGGCAGGCCGTGGTCGACGCCATGGTGCAGACGCGCTCGCTCGACCCGTCCGAGGCCGCGACGCTGACCTTCCCCAAGCTCGCCAAGCTCAAGAACCCGCTCTCGCTCAACGGCCAGAAGGGCTACATCCTCGCCCAGGTACGGGCGGAGCTGAACCGCCGGGGCCTGTCCGACGAAGACATCCAGCAGGGTGGCCTCAAGATCACGACGACGTTCGACAAGGGGCTCATGGCCACCGCCGAGCGCGCCGTCGAGGAGACCCTGCCCTCGGACACCTCAGGCAAGGTGCGCACCGGCCTCGCCGCCGTCGACCCGAGCACCGGTGAGGTCGTCGCCTTCTACGGCGGCAAGGACTACACGGAGAACCAATACGACAACGCGTTCTCGGCGAAGGTCCAGGCCGGGTCCACGTTCAAGCCGTACACGCTGGCCGCCGCGCTGGAGAACGGGTTCGACCTGAACACGCGGGTCAACGGCAACTCGCCGATACGGGTCGCCTCGGCGAAGGACCCGATCCCCAACTCCGGCGGCACCTCGTACGGCGCGTCCATCGACCTGGTGGAGGCGACGCGCAACTCGGTCAACACCGCCTTCGTCGACCTTGCGCAGAAGGTCGGGCTCAAGAAGGTCGCCAAGGCGGCCGAGGCGGCGGGCATCCCGGCCGACCAGATCGCCAAGCAGAAGGACTACCCGACCTTCCCGCTCGGCACCGCGTCGGTCAGCGCCGTCCAGCAGGCCTCAGGATTCGCCACCTTCGCCGCCGACGGCATCCACAGGGAAGCGCACGTCATCCGCTCGGTCACCGACGCCAAGGGCCACACCAGCAAGTTCACCGCGACCGGCGTCCGCGCGTTCAGCGAGCAGACGGCCGCGGACGCGACGTACGCCATGCAGCAGGTGGTGGAGGGCGGCACCGGCACGGCCGCCCGGTTGTACGACCGCCCCGTGGCCGGCAAGACCGGCACCAGCGACTCCTCCAGCTCGGTGTGGTTCGTCGGGTACACCCCGCAGCTCTCGACCGCCGTGAACATGTTCCGCGACGACAACAAGACCGTGAGCGTCCCCGGGTACGGCGCGCTGTTCGGCGGCTCGCTGCCCGCGCAGGTCTGGCGCGCGTTCATGTCCGAGGCGATGTCGGGCAGGCCGGTCAAGGACTTCCCCGGCTCCACGTCGTACGACCCGTACTACAACGACTGGAACGGCGGCTTCAACGGCTGGGGTGACACCGGCAACAGGAACGGCTGGGGCGACAGGAACGACGGGACCCGCCAGGGTGACCCGCCTCCCGCGAGCCCGAACCCACGGCCGACCGACACCCCGTCCGCGCCGAACCCCGACCCCACCGGCAACCCCGACCCGAACCCCAACCCCAACGACCAACCCGACGGCACAGCCCCGCCACCCCCCGACACCCAACCCCTCGAACCCCCACCCCCACCCGGCTGACGCGAACCCACATCGTCGTCCCTCTCCATCGCTCTGCTGCTTCCTCGATCCTTGCGAGTGATTCGCCCGGACGATGTGCCTCTGTACGTAGTCCGTCATACCGGTCGGAGATCAGCTTAACGAGATCATTTTCCGCTGACACTTCACCTTTGCCGGCGCGCGCTGCGCACCCTGGGAGAAAACTCTGGACAGTCTCTCTGGCACATAGCAATTACGGTCGTGGCCCAATGGTAGCTGCATACGTTTCAGTCGCGGCCAAGCGGACTTATACCCCAAGAGGGCGGATAACCGTCGATGGTCTCTAGGAGCAGGCATAGCGGACGGCGAACCAAATGAACGAACTGGTGATTACTGCGCCCCGGCAGCAGTGAAGGTTTCTTGCCTCCACTCGAATCAGCAGCACCTCACGGCGCACGTGGATTCAGGCTGAGTCAGGTATTCGACTCATCGATGGAGCATGTGGAAGCGCGTTCGATCAGGATGGGCGGAAGCGCCAGGCGCACATTTGATGGCCCTTCTCCATCGATCTGGGCAAGCAACGCATCTACTCCCGCCACTCCGAGCTCCCAGAGGGGCATACGTATCGTGGTCAGCGGCACCGCGAGAAACTCGACGAGCGGGTCGTCGTCGCAGCACACCAGGGACATGTCCTCGGGCACACGCACTCCCGCCCTGGTGAGTGCCGCCAGGCCGCCGATGGCTTGATTAATGTTTGACACGAACACGCCGGTGGGGCGGTTCTTCTTCGCGAGGAGTTTTTTCATCGCATCGAAGGCGGCGCCTTCTTCGTACTCCGATCGCGTGGTTTCAACCGTAGTAACCCCCGCGGCCTTGATCGCCGTCATGAACCCGCGCGTGCGGCGACGCGCGGTGTCAAGTTTGTTCGGACCGGCCAAGTGGCCAAGTCGTCGGTGGCCGAGCTCTAACAGATGGTGTGCCGCGAGACGACCTGGCGCTTCCTCATCCATAACGACATTGCGGCCGCTTCTAGGGTGCGGGCGATTGACGAAGACGTGTGCGAGGTTTCTCTCTACCAGACGGGAGAGGAGCCCCTGGTCAAATTGTCCAGATGCAATCAGAAGGCCGTCGATTCGGCCAAACTCGACGAGCCGTTCGTATGCTTCTTGAGACTCGGACTGTCCCGTATCCTCAGCCAGCAGCACGACGACATTCCGTTCGAATGCGCGATGGAACGCGCCGCGAATTAATTCTGAGAAGGCCGGGTTTCGTAACGATGGCACGAGCAACCCGACGGCTCCAGTTGATGACAGTTTCAGGCCGCGCGCCAGCTGGTTCGGACGGTATTGCAGCTTCTCGGCCGCTTGGATGATTCTTCGTTGCGTGGAGAGGGGAACGCGCCCAAGCTCTCCGTTGAGCACCCTCGACGCCGTGGAAACGTGCACTCCAGCGACTTCTGCCACGTCTCGCAGGCGCGCAGGCGCGTTTCCGCTCACATCCACTCCTCTTAGACCATCTGCTGCATCACCCCGGACGAGCAGCGCCGGACGCCACAGGTTCCTGGCAAGCCGCCGCTCCACCTCATTCTTCCGCATGTTGCGGCAGAGATTCGAGCTTGCGACGCTCGGCGTCGCCGAAATCTTGCCATTGACCCTTTTCCAACCTGACGTCGCAGGTCACGGGTGCGTTGCAGATCGCCGGTCTGGATCCACATAAAAGTGAAGCCCCTGGTCGATGGGTTATCGACCTAGTACCAGGAGCTCCGGGTGCTGTTCTGTCGCGCTGCGCTGCCGTTGTCACGCCGGACCGTGACCTACCTGGCCGGAGTGATCCGCCGCCACCAGAATGCGATTTGGCTCCCGATCGCACAAGCTCAATCCCGGCCAATCGGCCATGCTGGTGCTAGTCCATCTGCGTAAGGGCGAGACGGTCCACCGGGGTCGCCGGCCGGGTTTGGCGTCGGCATCGCCAACGCTTGGCGGAATGACCGAAACCGTCACCCGCTTGCCAAGCGTTCACCCAAGCTGGACGAGGCCTTTGTCGCGCGCTCCGGGCGCGTCAGCATTTGAGGTCATGACTGGCCTCGATGAGTCATGCTTCGGCTGTCTCTGCCGTTGCGGTGTCGTCCGGTCCGGTGGCGAGAAATCTGTTCAACACGTTCGCCGTGATCGTCACGACACCCTTGTCGAGGTGACGCTCTGAGAGGCTTCCGGTCCATGCGATCGAGCCGACCGAAAACACGGCGCCGCCACTGGGCAGCTCGGCGAAGGTCACATCCGCATGGACTTCCGGATCCGTCTCCCCACCACCGAGACCCGGCAGTGTCATGGTCAACTCCTCGATGGAACGCTGGTACTGGTCGCTGTGGCCGAATGACGTCGCGAGAACCACCGTCTGAGGTGGCGCACCGAGCGTGGCGTCGAACCGGTCGATCTCGTCGCCGGCGGCGCCGCCGCGGACGGCGCCGACTGTGCCGAAGACCTCCCCGTCAACGCCGTCGAAGATCCAGCTGGTGGCCGGCTCGTAGCTCTGCTGCGTACGTCGGTAGGGAGACGACTTGTCCCATCCCTGAGCGCAGAACCCGACGCCTACCAGGGACTGAGGCGCCTGGCCACGGTGCCGCCAGAGTCCGCCAGGTCGCCCTGTACTGATGAGCACACCCTCGCCGGGAGCGGAGTCCCATGCTCGCACGCCCGCATTGCCCCGCCGAAGCTCGGTGATCAATGGGTCGTTCGAGTACACGCCCGTCACGTGATAGAAGCCATTGCCCCCGAGGTACATGAGCTTGCCGCCTTGGTCGAGATAACCACGGATCCCGTCAAGCATCTCCTGTGAGACGTACTCCGGGTGCGCCCCCGTGATCACGACGCGGTACTGCGACAGCATTTCCGACCCGCGCTGGTGAACTTCGAGGTCCGTTACGAGGTCGAACGAATATCCGTTATCGCGTAGCCACCGCAGGAGGTAAAGCTCTCCGGAATAACCACGTGCGGACTCGGTCAGCCACATCTCGTAGTCGGTCCGCATGGTCAGAATCGCTCGAGCGGCCGAACTGAAGAACACGCCGGATCCATCGGCGTGGGTATCGTACTGCGAACGACCGTACTCCGGATGGCCCGTGCGCAGCGGATCGCGGTCGTCGAGGGTGATGTCGGGCCGCAGTCCCGACACGTCGCCCTCGAACATGTGCTCATTCGCATAGGCGAGGTAGGTGAACACCGGCATGATCACCAGAATCGGCGCTGGCGGCTGAACAGGTACGACGGTGATCGGAATGACATCCGTGCTCTCGCCGTGACGCAGCCGGACCCCATACAGATTCGAGGCGAGTTGCGCAGGGAGCGTGGCGTCGAAGAGCGGCCGCCAGCCGACGTCCATCAGATCGTCGACGTGGAAGTGGGCGGCGGCGTACTCGTCTGGGGCCAGTTCGAAGTGGGTAACGTTCCCAGTCCACCTGACGCCGGTAACCCCTCGCGCAGGCAGGTTGACCGCAAGCGCCTCTGGGCTCCCCGCGAGTCCGGCCATGACGCTGTCGTTGCCCACGACGCCAAGTCCGAGCTGCCAGGCGCCGATGACCTCGGTGGGGTGCCGCAGCGGCATGCCGGTGTCTCCGGCGGCGCACTCGGCGATCTCTTGGTCGGATAGGACGCGGCGGATGAGGAACGGCGCCTCGATCTTTCCGTTGAATGTGTCACGCGCGCGCCCGCGCGGACCCGCACCGCTCGTTTCAACGAAGTCGATCTCACTCGCGGCGATAGCGAGACGGCGGGGGACGGCAAGGCTCCGTAGGCCTGGCTCTGCCGCGTTCGCCACCTCAACGGGTGCCGACCAGGAGTCGGCCTCCGACACCGACAATCTGGCGCTGTCACCCTGCACCTGCACCGCGACGAAGTACCAGGTCGCCCGTCGGACCGGAGTGTCCGCCGCACGGAGCTGGATGTCGAGCTCCTCGCCGTCGCGGGCGGTGAAGGTAAAGACCCCGTCGTCGATGGCCAGCCCCATCCCGGCGCCGTCTTCCCACCATCCCAAGATCGCCTGCGTGGTGCGGGACTCTGGACTTGTCGGGAAAACCCAGGCACCCCAGGTGAAGGCGCTCGGAAGTACGCCGTCGCCTACGCGGTCCGCCACCGCGAACGAACCGACGCAGTGCTTAGCCGGCGAGCACGTGTAGCTGCCGGCTGCATCCCATGGCACGCCGGCCCAGCCCTGCGATGTCAGTTCAACCAGGTCGACCTGAACAATCGCGTCGCCGGCAGGGCCGCCGGCCATCACCGTCATCCGATCACCTGGTGCGTACGACAACTTGTCCGTGTAGCCGAATACGCCGTCAATTGCCATTACTGACCTCGTCGCCTCTCTCTTCGATGACATGCTGTGGTGGCGCGGAGTGGTCTACTTGGTCACGAGACCGTCTTCGGCCGGGATCGGAGTGTTCTCCGCCTGCGGCGCGGCCGGCCGGACTTGCCGGTCCCGCACCAAGTCGAGCAGCGCCGTGAGACCACCTGCGGTGCCCTGCCGTTCGGCGGCAAAGTTCAACGCTGCGGCGACGACCAGCGCGAGCCCGTTTGCGATGTCCTGGTAGTAGTTCTGAACGTTCAGCAGAGTCAGGCCATTTTGGAGGATGACCAGGAAGAGCACGCCGAGTACCGCGCCGAACAGCGTTCCGCGTCCACCCTCGAACGCGACACCGCCGAGCAGTACGGCAGTGAGAACGGTGAGTTCGAAACCTACACCGAGCGTGCCGCCCGGGGCGGCGTCGAGGCGGGCCGCATCCAGCACGCCGCCGAGCGCCGCGGCACCGCCGGTGACGGCGAACGCGATCATCGGCAGCCGCCGGACGGCGACACCGGAAAGGAACGCCGCCTCACGGTTCACACCGATGGCATACGCATGACGTCCCCACGGCGTCCGATAGAGGAACACCGCGGCGACGACGAACGCGCCGGCTCCGAAGAACAGCGGGGCAGGGATGCCGAGGACATATCCCGCACCCAAGCTGCCGAAGCCAGCGGGAAAGCCGTTGGGGGTCTGCGGTGCGATAACCTGCGCGACGCCGCGTAGCGCCGTCAACATGCCGAGCGTGACGACGATCGGCGACCACCGTAGGAAGCCCACGAGCGTGCCGTTTGCCAGCCCGATCAGCACTCCCACAGCAACCGCCACCAGGACCGCTAGCAGCGGATTGACGTGGAACCTCACCATCAGCTCGCCGGCGACCACTCCGCCGACGCCCAACATCGAGCCAACCGAAAGATCGATCATGCCCATCAGCACGAGGATGGTCAGCGGGGCCGCCACCAGGGCGAGCACCGAACCCTCCAGCAGGATCTGGCGCAGATTATTCGGCGTGAGGAACAGCGGGCTCGCGACCGAGAAGCCGATGAGCATGACCACCACGCCGATCAGCAAGGCGGAGCCGACTAGCGCGCTCAGCAGCTTGGATCGCCCACGAGTCGCGGGCGCGGGACGATTCATCGATCGGTCTCCTTATTGGTTCGCAAGATTGAGCAGCTGGGCCTCAGTGAGGTCCGCGGCGGCGACTGTTCCCGTGATGGCACCATCGACGATCACGTAGGCGCGATCTGCGATGGCAACCACTTCCTCGACATCCGACGAGTTGACCAGGACCGCCATCCCCTCGTCCCGGGCCGCGCGCCGAAGTAGCGAGTAGATCTCCGCGCGGGCACCCACGTCGATTCCCTGGGTCGGCTCGTCGAGCAGTAGCACCCGCAGCTCTTCGCTGATAACAAGCCACCTGGCGAGTACGCACTTCTGCTGGTTGCCGCCGGACAGTAGCCCGGCGACGGCCCGGGGGTCGCGGGGAATTAGGTTGACATCGGCCGCGACGCGATCGAAAGCCTGACGCTCCCGTCTGGTGCTGCGCAGCCAGGCCCGGCTGACCCGCTGGGCCTTAGCGATGAGCACGTTTTCACTCATCGTCATCCCGGCGAACAGTGCGCGACTGCGCCGGTCGCTCGGCACCAGCGCGACACCCTTCCGGAGCGCATCCGACGGCGAGCGAGGCGCATACACGTTGCCGCCGAGAGCGATCTCTCCCGCCCAGTTGCGGCGCGCGCCCGCCAAGATGTCGAGGATCGCCGACCCGCCGGAGCCTAGCGGCCCGTAGAGGCCGACGATCTCGCCCGCTTTGACCTGCAGGTCGACTCCACGCAGGCCGTGACCGTCCAACCGCCGGACCTCGAGGCCGCCACTTGGCCGTGCTCCCGCCTGCGAGGCAGCGGCGGAATGCGCCTCGGCGGGGCCGTTCACCGCATGCGCGACGCCAGCGCCGCCCGATGTGGATCGCCCCGGCGCGATCGCCCGGAAGACGTCATCACGGTGCAGGTTCGCGGTGGGCTGTGACAGCACCACCTCGCCGTTCTTGAGGACGGTGACGTGATCGGCGATCTGCTCGATCTCGGCCAACCTGTGTGTCACGTAGATGATGTGCAGTCCGCGCGCGCGCAGGGCGGCAACCTGCTCGAACAGCTTCTCGACCTCACCATGGGTGAGCGCGGCGGTCGGCTCATCCAGGATCAGCACGCGTGGGCTGTGACGTTCGAGGGCTTTGGCGATCTCGACAAGCTGCTGGGTCCCCATCGAGAGTGTCGCCACGCGACGGTTGTGGATGCCATCAAGGCCCAGCTGGCTCAACGTCTCTGCCGCCTGGTCTCGCTGTTGCCCGCGGCGAACGAACAGGCCACGACGCTTTTCGTTGCCGAGGAAGATGTTCTCGGCAACGGTGAGGGCACCGACCAGGCTCAGGTTCTGGTGAATGGTGGCGATCCCCGCGGCGATCGCCGACCGCGGACTCTCCAACTGGAGAACGTCTCCGTCGAGCTCGATGCGTCCCTCATCGAGAGTGGTCGCACCGCTGAGCGCGCGAATGAGTGTTGACTTCCCGGCGCCATTGTGCCCGAGCAGTGCGTGAACCGTGCCCTCCGCCACATCCAGTGTCACACCGCCGAGTGCCTGAACTCCGCCGTAGCGTTTCATGGCGTTGCTCACCTGCAACATGGTTCCTCGCTAGCGCGTGTAGTCGCTGAGGTAGTCAGCGAGTTCCGGCGACCCTGCGGTGATCGCTACAGGTGCGATGCTCGCCACCTTGGGGGCCGTGGCCTTCTTCTCCAGCAGGTCCGCGGGGACGTCAACGATGGCGTGGCCGATGTCCCGGATACGCACCGCCACCGTGCACCGGTAGATGCCGTTCTTGGCCACGGTCTGCAGGCTCTCCTGCGTACCGTCCTGGCTGCCGATGTAGACGTTCGGCGCGTCCGGGGCGATGCCGTGCTGCAGGAACGCCTGGTAGGCGCCGAGGGCGACGTCGTCGTCGTAGCCGAGCACGACATTGACGTCCGGGTTCGCGGACAGGACCTGGCTGGTGATCGAGAGACCCTCGGCCCGTGTCGTCGCATTCTGAGTGCTGACGATCTTCGCTCCGGGAGCGGCCTGCGGGAAGACCGACATCAGGCCCTGGTTGCGCTGCTTGCCGACATCGAGGCTGTCGTTGCCGAGGATCAGCACCTTGGCCTTGCCATCGAGCTTCTGGTTCACGAAGTCGCTGGCGTTCTTCCCCAGCACCTTCCCGCTGTCGACGCCGGGGAACAGCACGGCTCCGTCAGAGTTCTTGAGCTGAACCGAGTAGGAGACGAAGATCTGGCCCTGCTCACGCGCACGCTTGCCGATGGACTCCATGGCCGTCGGCTCGAGCGGGAAGGCGACAATCGCCGGGAGCTGCTGCGCGACCCACGCCGAGACGCCGGAGGTCTGCTTGGCGAGATCACCGTTGTCGTTCGTGTAGCGCATTTCGTAGCCACGCTCCTTGGCGCGCTCCTCTGCGAACTTCTTCAGGTTGCCGTACACGGCAATGGTCGTGAACGGGAAGTCGAACCCGATGATTTTGCCCTTAGGGGCATCCGAGTTTCCGCTCGCGCCCCCGGAGTTGCTCGAGCAGGCGGCAAGCACACTCGGTACGGCGACCGCCGCACCGACGGCCCCGGCGGCGCGGAGGAACGAGCGTCGCGACAGATCGGTCGTCAACCCCGACACGATCCCACTCTGCTGAATGCGGTTCGGCACCTGGTACTCCTTGCTTGGTCACGCTAGTTATGGGTCGTGGTGTGACCCGATACAGGGGATTCCTGCCAGGCCGTATTAGATCCAGGCGTCGCAGCCCGTGAACAATCGTTTGCCCTCAAACGGACAAGCCGCCATCGCGCGGTCAGATGACTGTTGGTTTACTTGATCGTCATGGTCGGTCGCGGGACAGAATCCGCCGCGCGGTTGCCCACGTATCCGACTCCTCGAGTCGGATAGGTCGTGCGCGTCAGCGCGCGGGTACGTGGGCGATGACGTCGATTTCGACAAGGATGCCCATCAAGGCGCTCCCCACGGTTGTGCGTACCGGGCGGGGAGAATCGAAGAACGTCTTGTACACACGGTCGTACTCGTCGAAGTCGCTCAGATCAGCAAGGTGGACGGTGGCCTTCACGACATCGTTCAGCGTGGCACCCCCACTGGCCAGAATGGAGCTCAAGTTCTTCAGAGTCGCGGCGGTCTGCTCCGCGATGGTGACCCCCGTGACGACACCGGTTGCCGGATCAACCGGTCCCTGGCCCGAGACGAAGATGAGGTCGCCGACCCTGATGCCCTGGGAGTAGCCGCCGATCGGTTGCGGTGCGCCGTCGGTGCGAAGCTCTATCTTGTCCGTGCTCATACGTGTGACAACCTCGCAGTGACTCCACCGTCGACATACAGGGTGGTACCGGTGATGTAAGCGGACTCGTCCGACGCCAGGAAGAGGATGGCGTTCGCCACGTCCACCGGCAGCCCGACACGACCGAGTGGCTGAAGCTTCAGGACCTCGGCCACGGTGGACTCAACGTCTTCGACCTCGTCGAGCCACGCCTGCCACATCGCCGTCTCGATAATGCCGGGGCAGACCGCGTTGACCCGGACTCCCGCGGGTGCGAGATCGAGCGCCGAGCTCCTGGTAAGGCCGACTACGCCCGACTTGGCCGCCGCGTACGCGGCGAAGTTCTCGATCGTTGCGGAGGCGTGGAAAGACGCGACGTTAACGACGCTACCTGCGTCGCTCTCCCGCAGGTGCGGGGCCGCCGCCTTCATGAACAGATACACCGAGCGCAGGTTCACCGCCTGTACCCGATCCCACTCTTCGACAGCCGTCTCCTCGAGGCCCTTCGGTAGGGTCATTGCGGCGTTGTTCACCAGGACATCGAGGCGTCCGAAGGTATCGCGGGCCGCCTGGACGGCCTTCGTCACCGCCTTCTCATCGCTGACGTCCCCGCGGACGAACAACGCCGTGCCGCCGGCCGAGGTGATGTCGGCGGCAACGCGCTGTGCGCTCTCGTCGACATCAACGAGGAGGACGGAAGCCCCCTCCTCGGCGAGCCGCCGGGCGGTGGCCCTGCCAATCCCTTGTGCCGCACCGGTCACAATCGCGGCGCGTTGTGCGAGTCGCATGTACTTCCTTCCTGTATGCATCCCGACGACGTGCCGTCGGTGTACTGCTGAATTTCAGAACGCCAGAGCGTCCACGTCCCGGCGTAACTCGACGGCGCGCCGCGTGATCTCGGATGTGTCGAGCGGATGGGCCGCCGAACCGGTGAGGTCCGAGCCGAGTGATACCGCGTACGCGCCGGCCGCTAGGTCGGTCACATCGTCGTAGGAGTTTCGACGAATAACCGCGAGAAGGCGGTTTCCCCGCAGGAGGCCGCTCATCGCTCCGTGCTCTCCAGATAGGCCGCGAGATCACTCTCACGAGGGAACGTCTCGAAATCTCCGGTGCCCGCGCACACGGCGGCACCGCAGATCGCACCTACGCGTAGCGCCACCTGGGGATCATCACCGCGCTGACGGGCATGCAGGAATCCGGCGTTGAACGCGTCCCCTGCCCCGACTGCACTCTTCACCGTCGTGCGGAATACCGGCTGCTCGAAGAACGCACCCGTGGCATCAAGCATCGCGGCACCCTCCGCACCGCGCTTGAGCACGACCTCAACCGGTCCGGCTGCGGCCAGCTTCTCGACGAGCTCTCGGGTCGACCAGGATGCGTCGCCGTCCAGGAGCACCCTCGCCTCCCGCTCGCCGCCCAGGAAGATGTCGACGTACTCGAGCAGAGGACACAGCAGTTCGCGTGCGCGCTCACTGCCCCACAATCCGCTTCGCAGATTCGGGTCGAAGAGCGTCATGACCCCTGCCGAGCGGGCGATCTGCAACGCGTGTGTGACCGCACCATAGGCATTGTCACTCAGGAGCGCGGAGATACCGGTGACCAGCAGCGCCCTCGACTGTGCGATGTAGCCGGCGTCGATGTCGTCGGCGACCAGAGCCGAGGTAGCAGATCCTTCGCGGTAGTAGGTCGGATGAGCCTGGCCATCCAGCGCCAACTCTTCCTTGAAGTAGATGCCGGTCCGGCGCGTCGGATCCACGACGACGCGGCTTGTATCCACGGACGCTCCGCGCAGTGTCTCCAGCACGAAGGCGCCGAACTCGTCGTGGCCCACCCGCGAGATCAGGCCGGCACGTCCGCCGAGACGAGCCAGTCCCAGGAGGGCATTGCACTCTGCTCCAGCCATGGCGCGCTCGAAGCGCGGCGCGAATCGGAGCGGCCCGGGCCGGTCTGGGATCATCACAACGAGCGGTTCGCCAATGGCGACCAGGTCAAATTTTGTGGTCACGTCGTCCCCAGCGTGCCGTCGTAGGCGACCGCCCGCACCGGCGCGCCGTCAGCGCCGCTCAATCGAAGTGGAAGGGCCGAGAAAAAGACCTCGCGCTGCGTCAGACTGCGCAGGTTCGCCAGAGACTCAATGATCGCGATGTCGGCCGCGAGCATGACCTCGTGCATGTTCTTGAAATGCTCCTGGTGCAGACTGGGAATGTCGAGACCGACCAGCCACGCCCCGCCCTCGGCCAGCCACTCCGCGGCCTCGGGAGCGAGTGGTGGGTAGTCGACGAAGTAGTCCGGTTCGCCGAACCGTAGGTCCCAGTCGGTACGCAAGAGCACTCGGCACCCCTCGACCGCGGTCAGGCCCGCGTCACGCAGGTCAGCGACCGTTATCGGGTCCCGCGGCCGCTTGTATGACAGGTCGATCACCGTCGCGTCTCCGACGCACCGTTCGAGGGGCACCTCGTCGACCGTCCGACCGTTTGTCAAGAAGTGGGCGGGCGCATCCAGGTGCGTACCCGCATGGTTGCCCAGGACCACCGTGCACATGCGGAAGCCGGCCTCAGGCAACCGATGACTGTGCGCCACATAGACGGGGGGTGTTCCGTCGAAATGAGGCATGTCCGATTCGATGGGCAGCGACAGGTCTATCAACTGCATCGCTGTGAGAACCTCAGCCTTTCCTCTGTGGCGTGAGCGGTGGACGGCCCAGGGACGTCAGCTCGTCCGCCAACTGCCCGAGGTCCACGCCGATCACGCGCGGCGTGGTCACGCCGGCTGCTTCTATGTCCTTCAGTCCACTACCGGTGACGCAACAGACCACCGACTCACCGGCTGCGATGATGCCTTCACTTCGCGCCTGAGCCACTCCCGCCACCGCGATGGCGCCCGACGGCTCGCCGAATACCCCCACCTCGCGCGCAAGACGCCGGAGATACTCGATGGTCATGGCGTCATCGATGGCGACGCCCGATCCGCCGGATCGTCGGACCGCGGCCATAGTGATGTCGCCCTCGGCCTCGTATCCGTTGAGCGGGTCGGCCAGTCCCCCGACGATCGTCTCAGGTGTGCCCCAGGCGCTGACATGCTCCGCGCCGGTCCGGATCGCACGCACGATCGGCGCGCAGCCGCTCGGCTGGACTGCGAGCAGCCGCGGCGGCCGGACGTCGATGCCGAGCTGTGCGAGCTGCCGGTAGCCGGCCTCGATGCCGACCAGCAGTGGTCCCGCCCCGATCGGCACAACGATCCAGTCCGGCGTTCGGTCCGCGAACTCCTCCCACAGCTCGTAGGCGACCGTCTTGGAGCCTTCGACGGAGAACGGGCTGACGAACGTGGTGGTCACGTTCATGAAGCCCAGTTCAGCCGCCGCGGCCAGGGCGAGGCTGTACGCGTCGCTGTAGTCCCCGTCGACGCTGATCCAGGTCGCCCCGAAGACCTGGGCGGCCATGACCTTGTTCAGGGCGGCCTTGGCGGGGGCCAGGATCACCCCGGCGATACCGGCGCGGGCTGCGTATGCCGCAGCTGACGCGCCGGCGTTTCCCGTCGAGGCGCAGACCAGGCCGGCTGCGCCGTAGTCCACGGCGGCGCCAGTCGCAACCGCCAGGATGCGGTCCTTGAAGCTCCCGGTCGGATTCCGCGTCTCGTCCTTGATCCACAGATCGACTCCGAGCTCGGCACCGAGCCGTCCGGCCTCGAGCAGCGGGGTCTGCCCCTCGTGCAGGCTGACACGGTTCGGCGCCGAGACATCGGCCAGCGCGGATGCATACCGCCAGACCCCTCGGCCTTCGGTGTCGACGACCGGAGACGTGGCGTGGCCGACGGCGCGCAGGTAGCCGTCACAGCGTTGGCACCTGGTACGAGTGACCACCGGTTCGGCTGCCTGACAGTTCAAGCAGGCGAGTGCCGGCTGCGCCAAGCCGTCCTGCGCTGATCGTCCGTTCGGTAGGACGTAATCCGCGATCATGGTTTCCTCGGGAAAGATCTGGTCTACTTCCGGGCTGCGCTTCGGCACCGTCAATCGCTCGCCGGCACCACGCCTTCACCCGCGTACCGGGACGCGACGAGCTCGTCGATCTCTGCGATGACCTGCGCGGGCGGGACCGGGGCGAAGTTCTCGTCGAGCGCGTTCGCTGCACTGTCGAACAGCCGCTCTAGCCGGGGCTCCCCGGTGGAGATGCCGCTGACGATCGCCACGTAGCAGCGGTTCACGAAGAACTGCGCGCGCAGCGCGTAGATGGCCGTGTCGCCGACCTTGGCCTTGTGCCCGTCCGCGAGCACACCGTGGTAGTCGATGATCCCGCGCTCGACGAGAGGGAGGAAGTTGTCCTTCGCCTCGTCGAAGGTCGACCCGATGATGGCCTCGACCTGGTATTCGTGGGGGCCGCCGGACGTTTCGACGTAGGTCAGGCCGCCGCCAAGCGTGTACGCCTCGCCCTCCCAGTGGTGCATGACCTCGGACACGTAGACCTGGGCCGGAGTCTCGGCCAAGTCCTCGTAGGCGTGGGCGAGGCTCGATCCGAGCAGACCGATGCCGGGCTCGACATCGGTCACGCCGTGCTCAGCCAGCATCTTGAAAGTGGCGCAGTTGTTGAAGGCAGGCGCGTTTACACGGAGATCCTTCAGACCCAGCTCGCGCTCCAGGAGTGCTTTCGCACGGAGCATGGTGAAGAAGGTGTCAGTGGGCTTGGCGGCCGTCGCAGCCGGGGTCTGGTAGGTGATGTTGACGAAGGTGGTCAGGCCAATCACGGCAACGTTGGGCAGCTCGATGATCCGGCGAACGCCCTCGACGCAGTCCTCCTCGGTCCAGCCGCCGACCATTCCCTTGAAGAATTCATCGCCCGGCTTGTTGACCCGGACGTAAAGGTTCTGGTGACGGCCCTGCGCCACCGCGGCGTCCGAGACGGCTTTCGCTGCCTCGTAGGTGAATACCGTGATGACCTCAGGGTGCATCGCGACGATGTCGGCTACCTCATTCTTCGGCACGTTCGAGAGGTGGCCCACATGGCCCAGCGGCAGCCCGTACCGGTGGATGACACGCGCCTCGGTGGCCTCGACGGCGACCGTACTGTCGATGCCCTGCGCCAGCGCGACCCGCGTGATATACGGGTTACGGCCGTTCTGCTTGCTCATCAGATAGCTGCGGAGGTTGTGGCGCTTGGACTCCTCAGCCATCAGGCGCGCGTTCGCCGCGATCGCGTCGAGGTCGACCAGGTAGGTGGCGGCGGGAATGATGCCGCGCTGGTGAAAGTCGATCGCTGTGGCGACCATCTCGGGGTTGCGTTGGAGGACACGGTTCAGGAGCACGGGTATTCCTTTCGGTAGTAAGAAAGACGTCCATGTGGACGGATTTCAGCCGGCGACCTCGTCGAGGTAGTAGCTGTCTTTGGTGAACACCTCGGGCTTGCGCTTCGCCAGGACGGCGATGTAGCCGGCTCCGATGATGACAAAGGCGACGCAGGTGATCGTGATGCTCTGGCCGAGGGCGAAGCCCTGGTGCCACAGGACGTCGAAGTAGAACTTGTAGAACAGGTAGGCGTTCACGAGCACTGCCAGTACCGGCACAACGATGGTCGTGAACCAGCGGCCTCCGCCGTCGCGGCGATGGACGAGGAAGTTCCCGACCGCCGTGGCCGAGTACATGATCAGCCCGAAGAACATGGTCGCGCTCGCCGCCCAGGCGAAGAAGTTGAGGATGCCCACCACCGCCGCTCCGGCGAGGGTGCCGACAATTGCCACCACGAAGATGATGTGCAGGGCATTCCATGGGGTGCGGTGCCGCGGGTTCAAACGTGCGACGAAGTTCGGCAATATACCGTCACGGCCTTGCGCGTAGACGACCCGACTGGTGCTCATGGCGGCGGCCAGATACACGGCCGCGGCGGCGGTCATACCTGTGAAGTCGACGATGATCTCCCCGCTGCCCCACACCGCCTTGGCCATCGGCGCGACCGGTGTCAGGTTGCTCGCGATGGCGTCCTGGACCTCCTTCAATGGCAGAGCGAAGGACAACGCGTAGGTGACGATCAACCAGAAGACACCCACGAGCGCGACAGCTGCGATGGTGGCCTGCGGCAACTTGGCACGCGGCGTGTGGGTCTCCTCGGCGACGGTGCTCACCGCATCGAAGCCCGTGTAGGCGAACACACCGAACACGAGGGCAAGGAAGAACGAGCTCGAGCTGGTCGCGTTCCCCGGGTTGAGCGGTGCCGCGGTAAGCAGCCCTTCCTTGCCACGGACCACGAGAAGCGTCAGGGCTAGGACGAGCACCACGCCGGCCTCGAAAAGCAGCAGAATCAGTGCGGTCTTGGTGCCGACCTCGATGTTGCGGTACGCCGGCACGGCAACGAGTGCCGAGCACAAGATCACGCCGATGGCCCAAGTTCCGTAGCCGGTCGGAACGCTGAGCGCATTGAGGAATGCGTTGAAGAACAGGCCGAACAGCAGCGGCAGCGTGAGCGTGATCGTCAGGTAGTAGCCCAGCATCACCCAGCCGATCAAGCCCCCGACCTTGGGACGCATCAGGTTCCAGGTCCAGGTGAAGGCGCTGCCCGCAGCGGGCATCCGCGAGCTCACCATCGCATAGTTGGTGGCGTTCAGCATGGCGAGCAGGCCTGCAACCAGCCACACTGCAGGTGCCACGTTGCCGCTGGTGCCGACAACCGTCCCGATGTTTGCGTAGAGGCCCAACGCGGGCGATAGGAACACCGCACCGATGACTGCGGCGGCACCCCAACCGATGGCCGACCGCTTGAGACCGCCCTGCGACTCAGACGCAGATGCCGCGACTGCATGCTCTCCGCCGGGCCCGTTCGGCATGGGAGGCGTCCCTGCCGTTCGTCCGTCCGTCACTTGCCACCGCCTTTCTGGGCAAACGTTTGCCCAGAACCTAAGGTCCGTCCAGTTGAAGTGTCAATAGCCCCTACGTCGGCCGTTCGGATACGGAAGTGCAGCTAGGAGAGTGGACACTCCGGCTTGAGTGCACCCGGCGGTGAACAGGGACGCGACCGTGGCAAACCAGCCGAAGGCGTGGAACAGCTCGTCGCAAGCGAGCGCCGCGTCGGGCTCCGAGTCAGTCCCTGACCATCAAGGAGGAACTCGGCAACCGGATCGGCATGGCCTCGACGATCAGCCAGATCGGAGTGCTGTACACCGAGACCCGCCGGATCGCCGAGGCGGTCTCCTCCGACGCCGCGCAACCATGTAGGGCCATTCATTTGCCCAATACGTGTATTTCAGCAAAGGTCATCACATCTAGCGACGCGTAGCGGTCCCCACTCAAACTACTGGTGGCGACCATGCGGTCCCATTCTGCGCCCGGTGAGCAGGCAAGGAGCTCAGCCGCCCATTGTCTGACCGAACTCCGCGGCGGGAGCATCGTGGCCCGTCAGCGGCGGTCAAATCTTGTCACTTTGCATGTTGAGCAATCTGCCCACGAACCGTGTGCCACCCAACAACGGGCGCGATCACCACTCACAGAGGGTGATCCGGTCGGCGTCCAGGGTGATCACGGCCGCCATCGCCCTTTCGACTGGCCCTCCTGATGGCACTCCGGTCACCCCTTCCCACTAACCAGGCTCGTCTCGCGACGCGTCGGCGCAGCTAGACGAGCTAGGACGGGACCTCAAAGCACCCCGACTCTTAAGGGAGCAACCCATCCCCAGAAGGCGTGGGGCGGAATGATTCAGCAATATCAATTACGGTGATTGTTTTGGTTGCATGCCGAAGTCTCAGTCTTATAGGGACTAAATGCTGCGGCGTTGGCTTCGTCCGGGGCCTTCACCTCGGCGGCGAGCCTGCTGCGGATGCGTTGCACGGCTGCCTTGTTCGGTTTGACCAGCAGTTTGCCGTTACGGTAGCGGCGGATGTTGACCCGAAGCGGTCGCAGGGGACAAGGCCTACTCGTCCCGCGGCAACCGCAGCTACCTACGGAAACGCCACGTCAAGGCAGTCATCCCGGAGAAGAGGGACCAGGCTGCCAACCGGAAGAACAAGGGCAGCAAGGGAGGTCGGCCCGTCAGCCACGACGCCGACCTCTACAAGGAACGGAACACCGTCGAGCGCCTGATCAACAAGGCCTGGCGAGGCATCGCCACCCGCTACGACAAGACCCCCGCGAGCTACGCGAATCAGTGAGTGGCCGACCCCTGTAGCTCTCGGGTCAGGGCCGCGGGGGTGGTTACGGGGGCCTGGCAGGTGAAGTGGCGGCAGACGTAGGCGGCGGGGTGGCCGTCGACCAGGCCTCGGCCCTCCATCAGGGGGACGTCTCCGTCGCCCAGGGCGATGACCGTGCCGGGGACGCCGGCCATCAGGGCGGCCCGGTGCAGGGCGGTGGTGCGCGGGTCGTCCAGCGGGCCGGTGATCGCCACCTCGACGGGCCCGGCGAGCGCGGCCTCGGCGACCGCGAGGCCCCAGCCGGCGAACCTGGCGTGCTTGTCGGCGAGCACCGACACCGTGCCGATCGCCGCCTCGGCCGCTTCCCGGTGGCGCGCCGACCCGGTCAGGGCGCCGTACGAGAGCAGCGCGCCCGCCGCCGCGAACTGCCCGGAGGGCGTGGCGTTGTCGGTGGGGTCCTGGGGCCGCTGGAACAGCCGCTCGCCGTCGTCGGCCGTGTCGAAGAACCCTCCGGACCCGTCGGGGAACCGGTCGAGCACGGTGCCGAGCAGGGCGCCCGCCAGCTCGAACCACCGGGCCTCCCCGGTGACCCCGTACAGGGCGAGGAAACCTTCTGCGACGTCCGCGTAGTCCTCCAGGACTCCGGCGTTGGTGCCGGCGCGGCCGTCGCGCGAGGTGCGGGCCAGCCTGGAGCCGTCGAGGTGGACATCGGCGAGCAGTTCGGCGGCCGTACGGGCCGCGTCGACGAGGTCGCGGCGGTCGAAGAGCGCGCCCGCCTCGGCGAGGGCCGCGATGGCGAGCCCGTTCCAGGCGGCCACCACCTTGTCGTCCCTGCCGGGGCGCACCCGGGCCGCGCGGGCGGTGAGCAGCTGTGCGCGCACGTCGTCGAACAGCGCGCGGTCGGAGGGGTCGGAGAGCAGCTGGAGCACCGAGGCGCCGTGCTCGAAGGTGCCCGAGGGCGTCACCTCGAACAGCGACGCGGCCAGGGCGCCGCGCTCCTCGCCGAGCACCTCGCGCAGCTCCCCGGGCGTCCAGACGTAGAACTTGCCCTCCACGCCCTCGCTGTCGGCGTCGAGGGCGGACGCGAAGCCGCCCTCGGGGGTGCGCATCTCGCGGAGCAGCCAGTCGGCGGTCTCCAGGGTCACGCGCCTGGCCAGGGGGGACCCGGTGGCCCGCCACCAGTGGGCGTAGACCCGCAGGAGCAGGGCGTTGTCGTACAGCATCTTCTCGAAGTGGGGCACCAGCCAGGCGGCGTCCACGCTGTAGCGGGCGAAGCCCCCGCCGAGCTGGTCGTACATGCCGCCGCGGGCCATGGCGTCGAGGGTCTTCTCGGCCATCTCCATGGCCTCGGGCGTGCCGTGCCTGAGCAGGAACTCCAGCACCATCGACGGTGGGAACTTGGGCGCCCCGCCGAACCCTCCGCGGACGGGGTCGAACGTACGGGCGAGATCGCGTACGGCCTGCTCGGTCGTCTCGGCCGTCGGCAGGAGCCCTCCCGGCAGCGCGGAGCCCTGGCTGAGCGCCTCGACCACCTTGGAACCCTGGGAGAGCACCGCCTCGCGGTCCTCCGTCCACGCCTGGGAGACGCCGGCCAGGAGACGCTGGAACTGCTGCCGGGGGAAGTACGTGCCGGTGTAGAACGGGTGGCCCTCGGGCGTGGTGAACACGGTCATCGGCCAGCCGCCGTGCCCGGTCATGGCCGTGGTGGCGTTCATGTAGACGGCGTCCACGTCGGGACGCTCCTCGCGGTCGACCTTGACGTTGACGAACCGCTCGTTCATCATCTGGGCCGTCCCGGAGTCCTCGAAGGACTCGTGGGCCATCACGTGGCACCAGTGGCAGGCGGAGTATCCGATCGAGACGAGCAGCGGCACGTCCCTCCGGCGGGCCTCCGCGAAGGCCTCCTCGCCCCATTCGAACCATTCGACCGGGTTCTCCGCATGCTGGAGCAGGTACGGGCTCGTCGCGTCCTTCAGGCGGTTCATCGAGATCTCCCCCGGCGTACGCGGTGCGTACTTTTCTCGTCGCGTGAGGTGCGCAGAGCTGCGCGCCACCGTTACTACCCGCACGGTCCCCCTCACACTAGGCCGGGTCGCGCCCGCCGCGAAAACCAGCGGCGGGCGGGGGGGGGGGGGGCCCCCCCCCCC